>JAURCF010000070.1 GCA_030828565.1 Flavobacteriaceae bacterium | reverse complement strand
GGTGAACCCTGAAAGTTCAACCTACAAATCATTTATATCATTAGCTTCTTAAAAAATTAAATTAGTTTAAAACTTGATGCTTAATTTTATCAGATGCGACAGAACCAGAATAACAATCATTACTCAAATAAAATATTTATATTTACAAAATGCGACCTTTTTTCACAACTATATATGTGAGCTTTCTTTTTTTTACAAGTTTGCTATCTGCCCAAGATTGGCAAACAGATTTTTTGGTTGCGCAACAGTTAGCTGCTGAGAATAACAAAGCAATAGTTTTGGTATTTCAAGGATCTGATTGGTGTGCTCCTTGTATTAAGTTGGATCGGGAAATATGGAGTACAGATACTTTTAAGAACTATGCCAAACAGCATTACATTATGCTTCAAGCAGATTTTCCCAGAAGAAAAAAGAATCAATTGTCCGAAGCCCAAACAAAAGCAAATGCCAAACTAGCAGAGAAATACAATAGCAAAGGCTATTTTCCTTTGGTGGTAGTGCTTGATAAAGAAGGCAATGTTTTAGGAGAAAGTAGCTATAACAAAATGTCCCCCAAAGATTATATTAAGCAGTTAAACACTTTTTTAAACTAAAAAAACAAGAATATGGAACGTAAAGAATTTTTAAAAACATTAGGGGGTGCTGCTGCTTTTGCCGTTGTTTTCCCTTGTCTAGGGGGTTGTTCAAAAAGCGAAGATTCTTCTACTGAAAGTGCAACGTCTGACTTGCCTTTTTCAATCGATATAACTGACCCGTCGTATAGCGATTTGGCTGATAATGGAGGATATATTATCAAAAACAATACGGTTGTGGCCAAAGACTTGTCAGGCAATTATGTAGCTGCTACAAACTTGTGTAGCCACGAGCAAAAAAGAAAAGTGATTTTCCAAAACGATGAGTATTATTGTACCGAACACGGGGCTACGTTTGACCTTTCAGGGAATGGTAAAAATAGCGAAGGTAGCGGAGGAATTACCATATACAAAACGTCTTTAAATGGGAATGTTTTAACCATAAGTGCCTAGTTACCTACCGTGAAGTCTTTCCTAAAACTTTATGTGCTTTTTTTTTCTGTGATAGTTAGTGCTCAACAGCCCTACAAACGAACACTAAAACTCATGGGAAGTCGTTTTGAAATAACGATAGTTGCCAAAGATGCGGATTTAGGCAATCAATACATTGAAATTGCTACCGCTGAAATTTCGAGAATCGAAAGGCTGATTTCTTCATGGGATCCCAATTCTCAAACAGCTGAAATTAATAGACAAGCCGGAAAGAAAGCTGTCAAAGTCGATTCCGAACTTTTCCAGTTGATAGAACGATCCATTGGAATTTCAAAACTAACCGACGGAGCCTTTGACATCAGTTATGCTTCAATGGATAAAGTATGGAACTTTGATGGGAGTATGAAAAAGTTACCTTCTGAGGAACAAATAGCAGCTTCAGTAGCCAAAGTGGGATATCAAAATATCCTTTTAGACAAACAAAAGAATACGGTTTTTTTAAAACAAGAAGGAATGAAAATCGGCTTTGGAGCCATTGGGAAAGGATATGCAGCAGACAAAGCCAAGGCACTTTTGATTTCAAAAGGAGTATCCTCTGGAATCATAAATGCTTCTGGAGACATGAATACTTGGGGCGAACAGCCCAATGGCACTTCTTGGAAAGTTGCCATAACCAATCCTATGGATAAGAATAAAGTGTTTGCGTTATTACCTATTAAAAATGGAGCGGTAGTTACTTCAGGAAATTATGAAAAAAGGGTATCCCTCAATGGAAAACAGTATTCACACATAATTGATCCACGAACAGGCTACCCATCTGAGGGGATTGTGAGCGTAACTGTTTTTGCCCCTAAGGCAGAATTAGCCGATGCTTTGGCAACCTCTGTTTTTGTTATGGGAAAAACCGCTGGGATGGATCGAATCAATCAATTGCCAGAAATTGAATGTATTATTGTAGAGAACAATGGGAATATTATAAAATCAAAAAATATTGAAATCAATAAACAATGATAAAAAACATTTTAATAATGATCTGTATGACTTGCTTTATTAGCAGTTGTGTGGTTGTTAAAGAATACGAGAAGGTAAATATTAATGACCCGGATATGATTCTCTCTGAAAAGAAATGTGATCGAAATGTAGTAGTTGCACACTCCTATCGTGAAGCTGCTGTGGGTGCAAACGGCGGCAAAATGGGAGGCGGTTGTGGCTGTAACTAAAACGATGTTTTCTTCACAAATGAAAAAAAAATATAATGAATAAAAGCTCAATTTTTATCTGCATCCCCTTTTTGCTATTAGTTCCTTTTCTGTGCCTAAACGCACAAAACGATCAATCCTCATCGAATGCGTATAAAAAAAGGGTGTTAGAGACAGCAGAGGTCGATTTTTTGAGTAGTTATTACTCACAAGACGGTGATAATGCCGCAGTTACTGGTGGCATAGGCTCAGAAGCTTTAACGGATGCAACGGGCACTATACTGGTCTCTATTCCACTCAACGATGACGATGTCTTAACCATTGATGCTGGAATATCTGCATACACTTCAGCATCCTCAAGCAATGTAAATCCTTTTGATGGAAAAGGTGCTGCCGACCCTTATGTGGCAAGTTCCGGAGCATCAAGATCAGATATTTGGACAAATGTTTCCATAGGTTACTCTCACAGTTCCGACGATAGAAATGATATTTGGTCTGTGAACGTTTCCATAGCCTCTGAATACGATTATTTCTCAGCGGGAGTGGGCGGTAGCTACACAAAGCTTTTTAATGAAAAAAATACAGAAGTTAGCATTAAAGGGAATGTATTTATGGATTCTTGGACTCCTATTTATCCTTCAGAATTACGCCCTTTTTATGGTGGCAATGGAGTCAACAATATTCTTTTCACACAATATACCCTAACCGGAAACACGGATTACAATCCACGATTTATTCCTTTCAAAACCAAGGAGCGAAATTCGTATTCCATAGGCATTGGATTTTCTCAAATACTTCATAAAAATATACAAGCAGCCTTAGCTCTTGATTTTGTCCAGCAAGAAGGCTTGTTGTCTACCCCTTTTCAGAGAGTTTACTTTGGAGACATAGATGACTCATTTATCCAAAATTTTCATCTTGCCGATGCCGTAGAGCGTTTGCCCGATACAAGATATAAAATCGCCCTAGGTGGTCGCCTGAATTGGTTTGTAAATGCATACACTACCGTTCGAACCTATTACCGATACTACTTTGACGATTGGGGGATTAACTCACATACAGCATCGATGGAAATTCCTATTAAAATAGCAAACAAGTTTACGCTATACCCTTCCTATAGATTTTACAATCAAACTGCCGCCGACTATTTCAGACCCTATGAGAAAGCCTTGTCTACAGACAATTATTATACCTCAGATTATGACCTGTCAAAATATTCGGCCAACCAATTCGGTATCGGTTTGACCTATACAGATATTTTTACCAAAGCCCATATTTGGAAATTTGGACTCAAATCCATTGATGTAAAATTCTATAAATACGACCGAAACACAACGTTTCAATCAACAATTCTCACGGCAGGGTTCAAATTTGTTATGGATTAGTTTTTTGAGAGCTACAAGCTGTTTCGAAAACAAATCCAATGTAGCCAAAAAACAACAGGCCAACTTGTAACCTCAAGACTGTTTGTTTTTTTAAAAAAGAAGTAACTTTGTTGGATTAAAAATAATTGCAATGAAAAAATATAAAGAATCCTTATTGAAAGGCTTTTTTGTGTTAGCGATTGTCCTCACTTCGTGCACTATGATAACAAATAAAAGCTCAAATAAATCCGAGGAATCAATGGCATGGGAAGTAGATTTTTTTGATGATTTTGAAACTTTCAACACCAACTATTGGCAAGATCAACACATTTGGGTAAATAATGAAAAACAATGTTATGTTCCCGACAATCAATACGGTACTCGTGAAGTGAGCAACGGTACATTAAAACTCAAAGTCATTAATATTGAAAACGAAATAAGTTGCGACAATTTTGACAAACACGGCAACCAACAATCAAAAACCTCCTATGTTGCCGGTCGTATAGCCTCAAAAAATAAAAAAGAATTCATCAAAGGCAAATGGACAGCAAAACTTCGTTTGCTTGGCAAAAGACAACCCAGTATGTTTCCCGCATGGTGGATACTGGGTGCACAAAACAATGAGTTGCCTGTTCAGGACCCCGATGAAGTAATATGCTGGCCCCTCTCAGGATCGGGAGAAATCGATATTTTTGAACATCATGGAGATTATGAAGACAATCATTACACCACTGGAGCTATCAAATCTTTGGGAGAATGTGATAAAGGAGATTGGTGGACCTTGCGAACCAATGTCAAAGCATCACTTAGTGATTACCACGAATATTCAGTAGAATGGGAAGGCAGTGATTTGGTGTATCGATTGGACGGAACCGAAGTCCATAGAAATGTTGGAGAAGGGGATAAGTACCCTGAGCCTATGTTTGCGATTTTAAATTTTGCGAAAATTACAGATTCTTCAATGACAGGAGAATGGGTAATGGAAGTGGATTGGGTAAAACACGAATTCCGTAAATAATTTACCACCGACTTTTCTTACTGCGTTTCTAGAATTACCATTCAAATTTTACACCTCCATACCCGTAAATACTAGGAGCAGGTTCATAAAATCGCCCTCCAAAGGCATTGATGCGAATATTGTCAAAATAGGAGGTATTGGTAAGGTTGTTGATTCCTAAAAATGGAATCATATTGATGCGATTGATTTTTATTTTTTGAGAAGCAGAGAGGTTAGTTACCCAATTGGATTTTACGGCAGTTTCATTGCTGTTATCGGCCATTATTTTTCCAGTAAAACGCGAATTTAATTGCACCAATAAACGATTTGATGGACTGTATTCAATTTTGAATTGCGCTAAACTTTGGGGAACACCTGGAAGTTTTTTTCCTGTAAAAATCTCGGAATATATTTTAAATTCATAAAACTCAAAGGAACCGTGCGAAGCGGCTAAGGACATTTCCCAGCTTGAATGCGGACGGTATGTTGTTTCTATTTCAACGCCCAAACGTATGGTTTTTCCTGCATTTCGGTAGAATGTTTGATCAGGCATTTCTTCCAATTCATAAGGTACTATTTCATCTTGCGTTTTTATCAAAAACCCTACTATCTCTAAGTGAAAACGATTGGAGATACTAGTAAAAAAAGCGCCAATTTCGGATTGCATAGATAGCTGAGGTTTTAGAGTTGAATTAAAACCTGAGTTCCCTGATGGATTGGCCGACAATTCGTTGAGTGTAGGGGTTTCAAATCCAGATGTAGTATTCCCAAAAAATCGCCACTGAGAATTTGGGGTATAATGAAAAGATAGCGTAGGATTCCATGCATTTAATTTCAAAACAGTTGAGGCTTGATTGGAGCCTGTAAATCGGTCTTGTGCTTCAATCCAATGAGCATCTGTTCGTATTCCTGTGGTTACAAGCCATTTTTTAAAATTGATTTCCAACATACCAAAAATCCCAACGGTTGAAAACAACTCGTTTTGATTGAGGGTCGGCGCACCTTTTGTTCCATATACATTGAAAAATCGTTTTCTTTCATCCTTTTGATACGCTGTTTCTAAACCCACCAACCAACGCAATCTTTTCAATGATTTTTTGGAGATATTCAATCCCAATCCCACATGATTTCGATTCAAATCAACATACCCTCCTTGCTCATAGGGAAGTATTCCTTGAAAGTCTCTTTTTGAAAAAAAAGTATACGCTTTCAGTTCGGCATGATTAGCCAGTAATGTTCTATAATGAAGCCCCAGTTTTCCTTGTTCAATTTTTTCTTTCGAATTGAAATCTGTGTTTCGCTTTCGAGCTTGTTGACGATTTTGATTCACCTCTTCTAGAGTTAAACCTCCAGCGTCTTTTGCAAAAGGACTGTTCACATAGTTGGCAATAAATCGGAGCGATTGATCGGCAGAAAATCGTTTCACAATCTTTAGGTTTGCATTTTGATTTTTAAAACCACTAAACGTTCGATACCCAATGCTTTGACTCTGACTTCCGTGAAAAATATAAGAGGTGTTTTTGGATACTATTCCTGCTTGCATTTGGTATTTTTGCGTATCAAAAGCGCCAAGGGAAGTCCCCACTCGAAGAAAGTTTTTAGAAATATCTTCAAGAGTTTGTAACTGAATCACACCTCCAGAAGCATTTCCATACAGAACGCTTGCTACACCTCGTAAAACCTCAATACGATCTATAATTTCGACATTGATATTGTCTACTTGACTTTGTCCGTCAGGGGTGGTTTCGGGAATTCCGTCTACTATCAATCGCACTCCTCTAATTCCAAAAGGGGAACGCGCTCCAAATCCGCGAATGGATATCCGAGCATCTTGTGCGTAATTATGAGAGTTTGAGACAAATAAACCGGTAATATTTCCCATATAATCCGCCAAATGCAATTTCTGTAGATGCTGGTATTGCTCATCAATTTGCTGTAAAGAAAAAGATTGTGAAATTAGATTTTTAGGATTTTTGAGGCGCGCTACACTGACAGTGACTTCAGAAAGAACAATGCTGTCTTGTTGTTTAGGCAATTGTTGAGCACTCAGAAAACACCCTAACAATAAAAGAGTCGCATTTTTGAATTTGATATTCAGCATATAACCTGATAAAGATTACTCCAAATATAAATCAATTAACCCCGGGGGAGCTGTAACAGTAAGTTTTTTTTGTTTACGATCAACAGTTTGTATGAGGGAGTCAATCAACGGAATCAATATTTCTTTTTCATTACTTTTAATAATCATTAGGGGTTGTGCCGTTTGATCGTTAATATGCGTAAGCGTTCCAATCAGTCCGTGTTGGGTATCAATCACCTTAAAACCAATAACTTCATGATAATAAAATTTTGATCCGCTCAATGCAGGAAGCATCGATAATGGGAGGTATATTTCTGATTTGAGTAGTGCATTCGCATCAGATTCCGAATCAACAGCCTCAAACTTTACTCTCAGTAGGTCTGATTTGTGAGGTTGAATTCGTTCAACAAAAAAAGGAATCAATGCGGCTTCTTGTGAAACTAACATTGACTCCAATTTGTAATAGGCTTCAGGATCGTCAGTATCTAATTTGATGAGTAACTCTCCTTTAAAGCTATATTTTGAAACGATTTTACCAAGATAGAAGCATTCTTCTTTCTTCATCGTTTTTGGTATAATGATTATTTTTCTTCTTTGGGAGCTTCTTCAGCAGGAGCTTCCTCAGCAGAGGCTTCTTCAGCAACAACTTCTTCAGCAACAACTTCCTCAGCAGAGGCTTCTTCAGCAGGTGCTTCTTCAGTAGCAGCCTCTTCAGTAACAACTTCTTCAGCAACAACTTCCTCAGCAGAGGCTTCTTCAGCAGGTGCTTCTTCAGTAGCAGCAGCCTCTT
>JAURCF010000087.1 GCA_030828565.1 Flavobacteriaceae bacterium | reverse complement strand
TTTGCACTTCGAGCTCGGCTGTTGTTTTTTATTTCTTGTTCGGAAGGCAACACAATACCTCCAATTTTTTTAAATGGAACCAAAGGGTTTCCGAAATCGTCTTTTTTAGGCTCTCTTTCAAAACAGCCATTTTGAACAAATCGCTTTACCCATCGATCTTCCAAAGAATGATAACTGATAAGACTCAACCTTCCACCTACTTTCACAACATCCTGTGTTTGTACTAAAAATTCTTTAAGCACCTCCATCTCTTGATTGACTTCAATTCGAATTGCTTGATACACTTGTGCAAGAATTTTGCTTTCGTGATTTTTTGGCAACAGCGGTTTCAAACAAGTGTTGAGTTCTAGGGTTGTGTTGATTGGTCCCGCTTTTCGGCTATCGCAAATCCGGTTCGCTATTCCTCTTGAGTTTCTTAACTCACCGTATTCAAAAAAAAGATCGCTTAGCGCCTTTGGTTCGTAGTGATTTACCACCTGATGAGCGGAAAGACTTTGATCTGCGTTCATTCTCATATCCAATTCGCCTTCAAAGCGAGTGGAAAATCCACGCGAAGGTTCGTCAAACTGATGAGAGGATACTCCAAAATCCCCCAATATTCCATCTACTTTTTGAACACCGTAAAACTTTAAAAAACGCTTAAGATGCCGAAAATTTTGATGAATTACGACCAATCTATCATCGTTCCATTGATTTGAAAGAGCGTCTTTATCCTGATCAAAAGCAAAGAGTTTTCCCTCTTCTCCCAACTGTTTCAGAATGGCTTTGGAATGTCCACCGCCACCAAAAGTGACGTCAACATAAATTCCATTTTTTTTTATATCCAACCCAGCAACCGACTCTTGAAGTAAAACAGGATCATGATACATCTTCAGAATCTTTACCCATTACTTCTTCAACGAGTTCTGCAAAATCTATCGCAGCATCGTCAATAGCCTGCTCGTACATATCCTTATCCCAAATCTCAACTATATTTACCGCCGAAGACAAAACAATATTCTTTTGAATCGAAGCAATTCTCAACAAATCTTTGGGGATTAAAAAACGACCGGTTGCGTCGACTTCTACGCGCTTTACCCCAGCGGTAAAACGACGAATGAAATCGTTATTTTTTTTCTTAAATCGATTGAGCTTGTTGACCTTAGACATCAACTGATTCCACTCCTCCATAGGATACATTTCCAAACAAGGCTGAAAAACTGCTCTTTTCAATACAAAGCCTTGTTGATACACAGAAGCTAGCTGTTTTTTTAACGAAATTGGCATCATAACACGTCCTTTTGTGTCTGCCTTACACTCGTATGTACCTAAAAGTGGTGTCAAATTAACTGTATTGAATTAGTTGCTTTTTTCAAAGATATTGAAAATATTACCACTTTTTACCACTTTTTACCACTTTGTTAATAAGTTTTCAGTCATGAAAGCTATTCAATGAACATAAGTATTTGAAAATAAAATATTTAAACTATAATTATTTGTAGGTTTAGAAATATTTAAATTGAAAAAAAATAGTATGTTTATAGGGGTTTAGAAGTATTGAATTAAACTAAAACTTAAATGCCTATATTTGCGGTTTGGAGAAAGAAATATGAAACATCAATTCATAGATGAAAGCGGATTTAAATATGTAGAAGCGGGTTCAGGAACCCCTATTATTCTGCTTCATGGTTTGATGGGAGGCTTGAGTGATTTTGAAAGTGTTTTTACTCACTTTCCAAAAAAAGGGTTTAGGGTTTTGATTCCCCAACTTCCGCTTTATGACAATCCTATCTTAAAAACTAATGTTAAGGCTTTTTCAAACTTCTTACATCGCTTTATTGAACACAAAAAGTTGGATCAAGCTATATTGCTTGGAAATTCTTTAGGTGGCCATATTGCACTGGTATACACTAAAATGTATCCTAGTAGAGTCAAGGGGTTAATTCTTACAGGAAGTTCTGGATTGTACGAAAATTCAATGGGTGAGACCTATCCTAAACGCGGTGATTACGAGTTTATCAAACAAAAAACAGAAGATGTTTTTTACGACCCAAAAGTAGCTTCTAAAGAATTGGTCGACGAAATTTTTGCCTTGGTCAATGATCGTAGCAAACTTATAAAAGTACTGACTATTGCCAAAAGTGCTATCCGTCACAATATGGCCAAAGATTTACCTAATTTCAACGTTCCAACAGCAATCATATGGGGTAAAAACGACAAAGTGACGCCACCCAAGGTTGCAGATGAATTTCACGAATTACTGCCAGATTCTAATTTGTTCTGGCTCGATGAGTGTGGGCATGCTCCCATGATGGAACATCCCGAAACGTTCAATCAAATTATGGAAGATTGGCTTGTTGAGCGAAAACTATAATTTTATCCCATGAAAATTACATCCGCAACATTTGTGATGAGCAATTCACAAGTTGCACTTTGCCCCAAAGATCGGTTGGCTGAATACGCTTTCATTGGAAGATCAAACGTTGGGAAATCCTCTTTAATTAATATGCTTACCCAGCGAAAAAGCCTTGCCAAAACTTCAGGTAGACCAGGAAAAACTCAACTCATTAACCACTTTATTATCAATAAAAAATGGTTTTTGGTAGACTTGCCAGGCTACGGTTATGCGCGGGTTTCCAAAAAATCAAAAAAAACATTTCAAAAGTTTATTACTTCTTATTTTGAAGAACGAGAACAACTCGTCAATGCATTTGTTTTAATTGATATACGCCACGAACCTCAAAAAATTGATCTTGAATTTATGGAATGGCTTGGCACTCACCAAATTCCTTTTTCGATTGTTTTTACAAAAGCAGATAAATTAAAACCAATCGAAATTGAGACCAACGTTACTAACTACATTACTCAAATGACTGAAAGTATTTGGGAAGAGGCTCCAAAACACTTTATTACCTCCTCTTCAAAAGGGATAGGGAGAGATGATTTGCTCAACTATATTGATGAAATCAACAGGAATATTTCCTAGTTTTTGCGCACTTTTTTTAGTTCTAATTTTTCGGCAAAATAATCGCAAAAATCCTGAAAAGACCCTGCCATTTTATCATCGTTTGTAGCGCGATAATAACTTTCTTTCATCCCCGTCAAAACCTGATGATAAAACACTTGCATTTGATCTATAGGCATATCTTTGACCCAAAGATCCATTCGAAGCGTCTCTTGCTTTTCGGCATCCCACATAGACAAAAACATAGCTTTAGAGTCTTGTGAGTCCACTCCCCCGTCGGGCGCAGACCATGTAATTTTTTCTGGAATTTGATTTTCGTTCAAACCAACTTGAATTTTAATTTCTGTTTCCTTTTGGCTCATTTTCTTGACGGTTTGTATTTTGATTTTTGAAACATTTCATTGGCAGGCATAGCCAACAATTCTGGCAAAGATACGTCATTATTTTGGGCATAAGAACGAACAATCATCCATCCCAACCACTGTCCCACTCTACCGGGCGACTGTTGATCAATGTCCAGATAAAATTTGGTAAAAGGGGCTGGGTCTATAAATCGATAAATTTGATTGGAATTGGAAGAGAATAATAATTTTTCATCGATAAAAAATCGCCAAATGTGCTCCTCATTTTCTTCAACCCACGACAATTGCTTTTGGGTATAGCCAATTTTTAGGTGATCTGTTGTTGAAGGTAAAAAAACATCTTTAAGGTAGAGTTGTTTGCCTCGAAAAATCATTTGAGATAGTAGGGTTCTATCTTGAGGAGAAGATATGTAACGATCTGACAGCGCCGAAACCATATCAGGCACTATTTGATCCTTGGTAAGATTCGCTGAAATGTACTTAGGAATCCCGGTGTACAAATGGTTATCTTTCCCCAAATAGGTGTCAATCGAAAGTAGCAGCAACGTATCTGCGTCGATTATTTTGTTGTGGTAATCTACATCCGAAACAACCGTAATTATTTTTGGAATATTCGTTTCAGGAAAATAGTATTTTATGTGTTGAAAAAGAGACTTGACTTGGGTCTTAAGAGAATGAATAGATGGAAACACCCGATTTATTTGATTAAATAATTCCAGCTGCAAAGAATCCGAAAGTCGTTGTTCCCATATGGAATCGGGGTATTGAGCAGGAAAAAAATAAGGGTATGCTTTTTTTAAGGCCGGAAGCTCATCTGGGGAAGACTTGTAAAACTTTTGCTCAAAACGCACCCATTCGATGTCAACGGGAATTTCTGAAATTTCCTTTTTTGGATCAGCATATTGACATCCCAAAAAAACAAATGTCATAAGACAAAACAAAAGCAATTTGTAAAGCGTGCTTTTTCTAACCATAAAAT
>JAURCF010000085.1 GCA_030828565.1 Flavobacteriaceae bacterium | reverse complement strand
TTCTGAAAATTTACACTTCCTTGATGAAAAATTCGATCGACATGAATATGTGAGTTGTCGATTAGGTTTTGATATCGAACTGTGAGGTTGTCAATCGTATATTTTTGTAGCTTTAAAGAAAAGCCTGCTGTGTTTCCTTCTTTTTCTTGGCTGGATTCGACTTCTTTTGACTTTTTTACAATGTCACAGTTGACAGAACCGTCGGAAGCAACCTTAAGATTGGCGATTGCATTGGTAAGCGTTATGGTTTCAACGGCTAGGGGTTGGTCGTTGGACGATATCAATTGCATGGCACTGACACTCAAATCAATTTTTTCTGAAACAAACAAAGTGTCTCCTTTGAATGGAGCTTTGTTGATAATTTGAAGTTCATTGAGGGTGATTTGCACTTTAGGAAAATTGGACAAAAAACTCAATTGGATATTGTCAAAAGCAACCTCTGCGGTTACATGACTATTGACCCATTCAAGGGTTTTTTCTTTGATGGTGTCTTTGAAAAAAAACGGGGCAATCAGAAGAATGAAAAGTAAGGAGAAAACTACGCTTAAAAAGCGTGTTATTTTTTTAAACATGACAAAAATATTAAGTAGGTTATAAAATGTAAAGTTACGGAAAAATTGAACCTTAGTGTTTCATATTATAATAAGTTTAAGACTTTACGAATCATCGAATCGATTACTCGTTCGGGATGATCGGAAAAGGTACCCCATGTTCGATTGGCAATAATAGCATTGACAGACAAGGCCTGATGCCCCATAATGGCTGAAAGCCCATATATTCCAGCTGTTTCCATTTCCAAATTGGAGATTTTTTGTCCTAAATAATCAAAAGATTCCAGCCGATCGTTCCAATCGGGATATTGAGTTGCAATGCGTATGCGTCTTCCTTGCGGACCGTAAAATCCAGAATGGGTTGCAGTAATTCCTTTAACAAATCCAACGGTTGAGAATCGATCAATGAGCTGCTTGTTAGCCGAAACTACATAAGGAGTATTAAGATGTTCGTTCAATCCCAATTGTTCTTGCAAAGCTAGGGCAAAAGGAATGTCCAAATGCGCATCGCAGGAATAGAAGTGGAGTAGGTTGTCAAATCCAATCGCCTTTTTACTCAACAAAAAACTTCCCAAAGGAATGTCTGGTTGAACGGCTCCAGAAGTTCCTAGTCGAATAATTCGTAGGGAGGTAAGTTTCTTTTTGGGTTTAAGGGTTTTTAGGTCCACGTTTACCAAGGCGTCGAGTTCGGTTAACACAATGTCGATATTATCGGTTCCCATTCCAGTAGAAATGACCGTTATACGCTGTCCTTTGAAGGTTCCTGTATGCGTGCACAACTCTCTAATGTGTTTTTGTACTTCGAGAGTTTCGAAATGCTTTGAAATTTTTGGAACACGATCCGGATCTCCAACGGTAAGAATGGTATGCCCAATTTCGTTGGGAAGCAATCCTAAATGGTAAACGCTTCCGTCGGGGTTTAGAATAAGTTCAGAAGATGCCATATGTTTTGTTTTATCCGCCCACACGTTTTACAATGTGGCCTTTGTCTTGGAGCAATTGCATAATTTTGTCACGCATATTTCCTTGAATGATGATTTCAAAATCTTTGACCGATCCACCCACACCACATTGGGTTTTAAGGTACTTTTCGAGGGCTTTTAATTCTTCATTGCTTCCCTCAAATCCTTTGATAATCGTTACAGTCTTTCCGCCTCGTCCTTTGTTGCTAAAATGGGCTTCCAAATGCTGTACGTGTTGCTCTTTGGGAGCTTGGTAAGTGCCCTCCGCTTCGGGGAACAGTTTTTTTAAATCTTCAAGACTGTTGAGTTTTGCCATCTATTTTTTCAATAATCCCAGCTCATACAATCGCTGCGTTAAGAATTCGCCAGCGGTAATGTCTTCAAAATTTTTGGGGTGTTTATTAGATATACAATTATCCAATACATTGAGTTTCATTGAACTCACGGGGTGCATAAAAAACGGAATGGAATACCGCGAACTTCCCCACATTTCTTTGGGAGGATTGACCACACGATGAATGGTGGATTTTAACAGGTTGTTGGTGTGACGCGAAAGCATATCACCTACATTGATGACCAATTCATCGGGTTCGGCAATTGCATCTAGCCATTCGCCTTTGTGGTTTTTAACTTGTAGGCCTTTTCCTTGAGCTCCCATCAATAGAGTAATTAAATTAATGTCTCCGTGAGCCGCTGCACGAACTGCTTCTTTGGGCTCGGAAGTAATAGGAGGGTAGTGGATAGGACGCAAAATGCTGTTTCCGTCTTTAATGAATTCATCAAAATAATTTTCAGCAAGATCGAGATGGAGGGCAAGTGCACGCAAAACATAAACACCTGTTTTTTCCAACGCCTTGTAAACCTCTTTTCCAACTGTGTTGAACTCGGGCAACTCTTCAACGGTGACATTGTCAGGGTATACTTCGTCGAGTGAATCGGGATTTTCAACATACTGACCAAAATGCCAAAATTCTTTTAAATCGCCTTCCTTGCGACCTTTTGCGTGTTCCTTTCCAAAGGAAGTATATCCGCGTTGACCACCCATACCTTCGATTTCATATTGCTTTTTTATTTCGGTAGGTAAATCAAAAAACGCTTTGATTTGGGTGTATAGTTTTTCTACCAATTCAGTAGGTAGAAAGTGTCCTTTAAGAGCTACGAAACCGATGTTTTCGTAGGCATCTCCCAACTCTTTTATAAAGCGTTGTCGCTGCTGAGGATCATCAGATAAAAAATCGCTTAAATCAACGCTTGGAATATTTTTCATAAGTTAGATTTTAAACAAAAATAGCAATTATCCCTGTAAGATTTCAATTGGATTCGAGTAGGGGAGATCAAATGCCTCGGCAACCCCTTTGTAGGTAACGTTTCCAAGGGCAATATTGAGTCCTTTTTGTAAAGAATTGTCATTCAAACAAGCTGTTTTCCAACCATGATTGGCAATTAAAATGGCATGTGGTAATGTAGCGTTGGTAAGCGCTTGTGTGGAAGTTTGAGGCACCGCTCCCGGCATATTGGCTACGCTGTAATGAAGAATACCATCTACCAAATAAGTTGGGTTTTCATGAGTGGTTGGGTGCGTAGTTTCAAAACAGCCGCCTTGATCTACCGCAACATCAACCAATACGGTGCCTGACTGCATTTTAGACAACATTTTTTTAGTGATTAGTTTGGGAGCTTTGGCACCAGGAATTAAAACCGCACCAATGATGAGATGTGCCGTTCGAATGGCCTTGTCAATATTGTAAGTGTTTGAATATGCAGTGGTTACATTAGCTGGTAAAAGGTCGTCCAAAACCCGCAAACGATCTAAATTGATGTCAAATATTGATACGTTGGCTCCCAAACCTGCAGCCATTTTTGCGGCTTGTGTGCCCACAACACCGCCACCTAAAACAATTACGTTTGATGGAGGAACTCCAGGAACACCGCCCAGTAGAATTCCAGCGCCTTTTTGTGGCTTTTCCAAATATTTTGCGCCTTGTTGAGTTGCCATGCGCCCAGCTACTTCTGACATGGGAGTCAATAAAGGTAGACTTCTGTCTGCATTTTCTATGGTTTCATAAGCGATGCACACCGCTTTTTGCTTGATCATGGCCTTGGTAAGCGATTCCGAAGCTGCAAAATGAAAAAAAGTATAAAGAATTTGCCCTTCTTGTATCAAATCGTATTCTTCAGGCAAGGGTTCTTTGACCTTAATAATCATTTCAGCGGCTTTGTAGATTTCTTCAATCGAAGAAAGAATCGCTGCACCAACAAGAATATAATCGTTGTCTGTATAACCGCTGCCCAATCCCGCACTTGATTGAATATATACTGTATGTCCGTAACTGATTAATGATTGAACGCCGGCAGGAGTCATCCCAATACGGTACTCGTTGTTTTTTAGCTCTATTGGAATTCCGATTTTCATTTTTATAACAATAATAGGGTTTATTCTTTATAAAAATAACAAATTTTATTCTTACATGTATCTAATTCTATATACTTATTGTAAAATTACTATTTAACATAATATAAATTATAGGGCTTATGAAACGTATTGTATTTTAAAATTTTATTAATTTTGAATATGCCTCATTTTAAAATCATTTGGACACCAGAAGCTAAATCTTCTTATTTTGGAATTATCAAATACTTGCTTAATAATTGGTCCCATCGCGAAGTTGTCGCTTTTTCAGATAAAATTAATAATATTTTGGAGTTTATTTCTATAAATCCGCAAATGGGAAAATGGAATAGTGATTTAGAGTGTAATGTTTTGGTTGTTTCTCCTCAAGTATCTTTATTTTATGAGATAGATTTAGCTGCTAATATTATTTTTATATTGACTTTTTGGGACAACCGTCGAAAACCATTATTTCAATAACTCTTTCAGTTCTTCGATAACCTCACTATGCTTGTGGTAATTTCCTT
>JAURCF010000038.1 GCA_030828565.1 Flavobacteriaceae bacterium | reverse complement strand
ACAAAAAGAAGTGTATAATGCGGTTTTGAAAGTCAAAAACGAAGCCACAAAACTATTGACACCAGGAATGTTGTGGAAAGAGTTTCATGTTGAAGTTGGAAAATTAATGACTTCTGAACTGCTCCAATTAGGGCTTCTCACCAAGGCAGATATTCAGATAGAAACCGACAAAAAACCTGCCTATAAAAAATACTTCATGCATGGAACTTCTCATCACATGGGGCTTGATACTCATGACTACGGCTTGTTGAACGAACCTATGCAAGCTCAAATGGTTTTTACTGTTGAGCCTGGTATTTATATTCCTGAAGAAGGCTTTGGAATTCGTTTGGAAGACGACGTGGTTGTTCAGCCGCAAGGGGCTCCTATCAATTTGATGAATAACATCCCTATTGAAGCGGACGAGATAGAAGCGATCATGAATGCCTAAATACACGATAATTATTAAAGGAATTTCCGTTTCTTATTCCGATTCTGGAAAGGGAACTGCGATTGTGTGTTTGCATGGATTTTTAGAAACAAAATCTATGTGGAAACCTTTGAAAGAAACACTTCCAAAAAAATACAGAATCGTTAGCATTGATTTGTTGGGACATGGAGATACACACTGTTTGGGATATGTTCATAGCATGGAAATGATGGCCGAAATTGTTTTCAGAGTTGTAAGCAAACTTCGTTTGCGTTCTTATTTTGTAATAGGACATTCCATGGGCGGTTATGTCGCCTTAGAAATGCTTCACAGCAAACCAAAAAATATAAAAGGGGTATTGATGCTTAACTCAACTCCAATGGAGGATTCCGAAGAGAAAAGAAAACAGCGAGACCGCGCCATTCAAGCTGTAAAATCCTCAAAAACTCATTTTATGGAAAGTGCTATTGAAAACTTATTTGCACCCTATAATGTTTCGCTTTACAAGAATCAAATTCAAGAAATAGTGTTGGATGCCAAAAAAACGTCTATTCAAGGAATTATTGCAGCGCTGGAAGGAATGAAAATTCGGAAAAACCACCTAGAGACGCTAAAAAAATGTCACTACGCACGTGTTTTACTCGGCGAAAAAGATCCCGTTTTGAATTACGAAGCGCTTCAAGGAATTTTCAAAAAAAACAACATTGACTTCGACACCATTCCCGATGGACATATGAGTCTTGTGGAACAGCCCGCATTGACTGTTGAGATGATTACGAAATTTTTAAAAAGACTTCCAGCCTTGAGCCGTTAATGGAATTTTTTCGTTTCCTCGAGTCACCAAATTCACACCCATCGAAGCATCTGTAACATGACCTATGACAGTAAGGTTGGGATTGCCTTTGATTTTGGAAAAATCGTCTTGATTGATTGTAAAGAGTAATTCATAATCTTCACCGCCACTCAAAGCAATTGTAGTGCTATCCAAATTAAATTCTTCGCAAGCATTGATAAAAGCGGGATCCAAAGGAAGTTTTTCTTCATACAAATCACAACCCACATCGGATTGCTTACAAAGATGAAGCAGTTCGGAAGAAAGTCCATCGCTGATATCAATCATTGAGGTAGGCTGAACCTCCAATGCATTTAAAAGGACAGGAATGTCTTTTCGAGCTTCTGGTTTTAGCTGTCGTTCTATCAAATACGTGTACATTTCCAAATCGGGTTGATTGTTTGGATTAGCCTTGAAAACTGCCTTTTCTCGTTCTAAGATTTGAAGCCCCATATAAGCCGACCCGATATCTCCAGAAACTACAAGCAAGTCGTTTTGACTGGCGCCCTTTCGATAGGTAATGTTTTCAGATTCGGCAACTCCAAGAGCGGTAATACTAATTATTAGTCCACTTGTAGAAGACGTGGTATCACCTCCAACCAAATCTAAGTTGTATGTTTTACAAGCAAGACCAATTCCCGCATACAATTCGTCAAGAGCCTCTAACGGAAACCGATTGGAAACCGCTATGCTAACCGTAATTTGAGTAGCAATAGCATTCATCGCATAAATATCCGAGAGGTTTACCATTACAGCCTTGTAACCAAGATGTTTTAGCGGTACATAACTCAAATCAAAATGAACTCCCTCAATGAGCAAATCGGTAGAAACCAGGGTAGATTTGTTTTCAAAATTCAATACGGCGGCGTCGTCTCCCACTCCTATTTGGCTTGATTTTTGAGACAAAGAGAATGATTTTGTTAAATGATCAATGATGGCAAATTCGCCTAAATCAGCAAGAGGTGTCTTTGTTGGATTTTTGTCTTCTATCATATTGCAAAAATACATTGCAAATTGAAATATAGATTATTATCTTTCATTTTTTATAATTTTTAATATTATTCCTGTGAGATTCATACGTTATAATCTTTTATTAGCAACGCTTATTTCAACACTCTTTATACTTAGTGGCTGTAAAGATGAGCCTATTGATGATAGTTTTGACTCTACTATGACAGATAATACTGGAGATGAAAACGATGATTCTGGAACCCCAACTGCTATGGAAGCTCCCTGTGAAAATGGACTAGCTGCGGGTTTTGCATGCAAGAATTATAATTTGATAAGTCGCCTGTCACTAGAAGTCTTTGATGCAGCAAGCGCCAGCGATATTTGGGGATGGACCGATCTAGAGACACAAAAAGAATATGTGCTCATTGGCTTAAACAATGGAACGGGGTTTGTTGATATTTCTACTCCTTCGGAACCTCTTTATTTGGGAAAATTACCTACTGTCACCGTTAATAGTTCTTGGCGAGATGTAAAAGTTTATGACCATTATGCTTTTATTGTCAGTGATAATGCTCAAAATTATGGCATGCAGATCTTTGATTTAACGAAGTTAAACACTGTCGAAAATCCTCCTGTAACATTTGAGGTTGACAAACACCTGACTACTTTTGGGAGTGCTCACAACTTGGTCATTAATGAAGCCATTGGCTATGTTTACCCTGTTGGAACAAATCAGTACAATGGTGGTCCGCACTTTATCAATATTCAAGACCCCTTAAATCCGATAGATGAAGGTGGATTTTCGGAATCGGGCTACAGTCATGATGGACAGGTAGTTACCTACAATGGCCCCGATGAGGAACACCATGGAAAAGAAATCTTTATTGGGAGTAATGAAAATGAAATCGTAGTCATAGACATCACTGACAAATCAAATCCTGTTTCTATTTCCTCTGCAAGCTATTCAAACTATGCATACACGCATCAGGGATGGTTTGATAAAAACCAGCGTTATTTGTATGTGGGAGATGAACTTGATGAACGAAATTTTGGCTACAAAACTCGGACATTGGTTTTTGATTTATTGGATTTGGATAACCCGTTATTGCACATGGAATATTTGGGCGCTACCAACGCAATTGATCACAATGGATACATTCACGAAGATACTTTCTATCTTGCCAATTATACCGGCGGTGTTCGAATGATAGATGTTAGTGATATTGATTCAAAAACCATGTTTGAAACAGGATATTTTGACACCTATCCCGCCAATGATAATGCGGGTTTTGATGGAGTTTGGAGTGTATATCCCTTTTTTAAAAGTGGAAATATCGTTGTCAGCGACATCAATACAGGTTTGTATGTTATTCAAAAAAAATAACCCATTGAAACATCCTTTTTTACTCATTTTCATCCTTCTAATTCTAACGACAAGTTGTGAGGACACAACATTAGTTCCTGAAATAAAATTCAAAGGAGAACTCATGGAAATCATGACTTTTGGAGGATCTCAGGAAGACATTGGCTTTGATATTATCGAAACACAAGACGGAGGATTGGCTGTTATAGGAAACACCAAAAGTGTCAACGGAACTGTAACTGACAAGACCGTAGAGGTGAGCGATTATTGGTTGCTTCGGTTTGATTCTCAAATGGAATTGTTGTGGAGTTATACCTACGGAGGTAGTGACGACGATCGCGGACAATCGGTAATTGAAACAGCCGATGGGGGATTTGTTTTGGCTGGATATAGCAAAAGCTCTGACAATGATGCTAGTAAGAACCAAGGGCAACACGATAATTGGATGTTAAAAGTAGATGCCTTTGGGAATTTTCTTTGGGAAAAAAGTTTTGGATATTCGGGCCACGACCATGCATATACGATCATTTCTACCCAAGATGGTGGTCTTCTTATGACTGGTTTTATTGATGTAACCGCTTCGGGAGGAAAAGGAAATATTGCAAAAGGATCTTCGTTTCATGGAGTGGGGGAATTTTGGACACACAAATTTGATGCACTTGGAAACGTTCAATGGAGACGCTACTTCGGAGGCACCAGCAACGACCGATCGTATGATGCCGTAGAAGCCAACGATGGTGGTTTTGTCATTACAGGAACTACCGAAAGTACTGATGTCGATGTAACATCAAATCAAGGGGAATATGACGTTTGGGTGCTCAAACTAAACGCCGAAGGAACGCTGCAATGGGCCAAAACATATGGAGGTTCAGGAATTGACGGATCCAATGGGATACTAAAAACGGATGATGGAAGCTACTTGTTGGTAGGCAATACTTTTTCCAACAACGGTGCGGTTTCGCTCAACTATGGCGCATCCGATGTTTGGGTTCTTTCCATCAATGATCAAGGAAATTTGTTGTGGGAAAAGACCTATGGAGGCTCAGAGTTTGATTTAGGAAGAGGAATCACAGCGGGTCCAGACAATACAGCTTTTATTGTTGGTAATTCCAAAAGTAAAGACAATTACGTTCTTCAAAATCAAGGAGAAAACGACGCTTGGGTTTTCCAAATTGACACAACCAATGGAAAATTGCTATGGGAACACTCTTTTGGTGGTTCAGGAATTGATTTTGGTCACAATGCCGTGTTTACTTCTTCAAAATCCTTGTTTGTTGTGGGAGAGACTGCTAGCAGTGATGGGGATATTCCTTCCAACAAAGGCGATAAGGATCTGCTAATCGCATCTTTTCAATAGGCTTGTCCATTATCAGAAAAACCAATTACTGCATTAAATATTGTTCTCATTCCAATGGAAAAAGTGATTCAAATGCTGTATATTTGCGCTTTATTTAGAAACAATCTATTTAAAAATGATAAAAGTTTCAGACAGTGCTAAAGAACGTGTAGAACAACTCATGAAAGAAGGTGGGTATAATATTCAACACGATTTTGTTCGAGTAGGAGTAAAAAGTGGAGGATGTTCGGGTCTTTCCTATGAACTTTCTTTTGACCAAAATAAGCAAGAAAACGACAAAGTTTTTGAAGATAATAAGATAAAAATTGCCGTTGATAAAAAAAGTTTTTTATACCTCATCGGAACCATATTAGAATATTCGGGAGGACTCAACGGAAAAGGATTTGTGTTTAATAATCCCAATGCAAATCGCACTTGTGGATGCGGAGAAAGTTTTTCTTTATAACAAAAGCACAACACTTTGAATACGAACCTATGGGGTACACAGAAGAAGAGTTAAAAAAAGAATTAGAAACCAAAGAATACGAATACGGTTTCTACACTGATATAGAATCAGACACATTTCCTGTGGGTCTTAGCGAAGAAATTGTCATTGCCATATCGCAACGAAAAAAAGAACCCAAATGGATGACTCAATGGAGACTCGAAGCATATAAAGCTTGGACAGAAATGGAAGAACCGAATTGGGCAAACGTTCGCTATCCCAAACCCGATTTTCAAGCCATTTCGTATTATTCCGCACCCAAATCCAAAGACAAATACAACAGTTTGGACGAGGTTGATCCAGAACTGCTAGACACCTTCAAGCGTTTGGGAATTTCTTTGGACGAACAAAAAAAACTTGCCGGTGTTGCCGTTGATATCGTCATGGATTCTGTATCGGTAGCAACAACATTCAAAGATACATTGGCCAAAAAAGGAATTATTTTTTGTTCCATTTCTGAGGCTATTCAGGAGCATCCCGAATTGGTAAAAAAATATTTAGGAACGGTGGTTCCTCAAAAAGACAATTACTACGCAGCACTCAATTCAGCGGTATTTTCAGACGGTTCGTTTTGTTATATTCCAAAGGGAGTGCGATGTCCCATGGAACTCTCAACATATTTTAGAATCAATCAAGCCGGAACAGGACAGTTTGAGCGCACGCTTGTGATTGCAGATCAGGAAAGTTACGTGAGCTATTTGGAAGGTTGTACGGCTCCTTCAAGAGACGAAAACCAATTGCATGCTGCGGTGGTTGAATTGATTGCTCTTGATGATGCTGAAATCAAATATTCAACGGTTCAAAACTGGTTTCCTGGAGATAAAAACGGTAAAGGCGGGGTTTTTAATTTTGTGACCAAAAGAGGAATTTGTCACAATCGCTCCAAAATTTCTTGGACGCAAGTAGAAACTGGATCGGCAGTAACCTGGAAATATCCTTCTTGCATTTTGAAGGGTGATCACAGTATTGGAGAGTTTTACTCAATTGCTGTAACCAACAATCTGCAACAAGCCGATACTGGAACCAAAATGATTCATTTGGGAAAGAACACGAAAAGCACCATTATTTCTAAAGGAATTTCCGCTGGAAAATCTCAAAACAGTTATCGTGGTTTGGTACAGATTAATGGTCGAGCCGAAAATGCTCGAAATTTTTCACAATGCGATTCCCTATTGATGGGAAATGCTTGTGGAGCGCACACATTCCCTTACATCGAAGCCAAAAACAAAACAGCTAAGATCGAACACGAAGCTACTACCAGTAAAATTGGTGAAGATCAAATTTTTTATTGCAACCAACGAGGGATAGACACCGAAAAAGCCATTGCCCTTATTGTCAATGGGTTTAGCAAAGAAGTCCTTAACAAACTCCCTATGGAATTTGCGGTAGAAGCTCAAAAATTATTAGAAATTTCCTTGGAAGGATCTGTTGGCTAAATACTAAGAATGATGAAAAAAATAACATTTTTATTGATCGGAGTTTTACTATTTTGGAATTGTACTTCCCCAAAAAAATCAAACAAACAAACGGAAACCGTTTCGCTTCATGGAGAATTTTTATTCTTAAATGACGCAGCCGTCCTCAATACAGGCAATGAAATTTATGGAGTTGTCATCGATGAAAAACTTGTTGAATTGGATTTGCAAACAAGACCTCTACAGAAAGATGAATACGATATGGTTCAAGTATTCATAAAAGGGGTTGTTGAAAAAAACCCCAATGAAGAAGGATGGGAAAATATTGTACGTATAGTCGCTATAGATTCTGTAGCTCCGTCAATTCCAGAAAACAATTCAATTATTAAATTAAGCACAAAATAACAATGTTAAGTATCGACAACCTTCACGCAAGTGTAGAAGATAAATCTATTTTAAACGGAATCAGTCTTGATGTAAAAGCTGGTGAAGTTCATGCAATTATGGGCCCCAATGGGTCTGGAAAAAGCACCCTTTCGGCTGTAATTGCAGGTAACGAAAACTATGAAGTTTCAGAAGGAGCCATATTGTTGAACGGAGAAGATATTGGAGAATTGGATGCCGAATCAAGAGCCCACAAAGGAATCTTTTTGTCTTTTCAATACCCTGTGGAAATTCCCGGAGTAACCGTTACAAATTTTATCAAGACAGCCATCAATGCCTCCCGAAAAGCACAAGGTCTTGATGAAATGCCTGCTAAGGAAATGCTTAAAAAAATTAGAGAAAAAGCAACACTTTTGGAAATCGATTCTCGGTTTTTATCCCGATCTCTCAATCAAGGTTTTTCTGGAGGGGAAAAAAAACGAAATGAAATTTTTCAAATGGCAATGCTCGAACCCAAGCTAGCAATTTTAGACGAAACCGATTCGGGACTCGACATTGATGCTCTTAGAATTGTGGCCAATGGCGTCAACAAATTGCGAAACGAAAACAACGCAATTGTAGTTATTACTCACTACCAGCGCTTGTTAGATTATATAGTTCCTGATTTTGTACACGTACTGCATGAAGGAAAAATCGTTAAGTCTGGCACCAAAGAGTTGGCAATGGAACTCGAAGAAAAAGGCTATGACTGGATCAAAAAAGGAGCCTAATTCATTTAAAATTTTCAATAAAACGCCCAATGCAATTAGAAGAAAAATTAATGTCGTCGTTTGTTGCTTTCGAATCCGAAGTGGACACGTTAGCACCTGTACATGATGTTCGTGAAAAGGCATTAAAATCGTTTGAAAAGTTAGGGTTTCCAACCAAAAAAAATGAGGAGTGGAAATATACTCCGCTCAATTCGCTTCTTAAAGAAGACTTCCATATTTTTTCGAAACACGACAATACGGTTGAGTTTAAGGATGTGAAGCAATATTTCATTCATGATATTGATACTTATAAAATTGTGTTTGTTGATGGCGTTTATAACTCTTTTTTGTCGGAAACTACACATGAGGGAGCGGATATTTGTTTGTTGTCTGCTGCGCTAGCTCATTCAAAGTATCAAAAAAATATTACCGATTATTTTCATAAAATCGCATCAAAAAACGACGCCTTTACCTCCTTAAATACTGCTTTTGCAAAAGAAGGTGCATACATTCACATTCCAGAAAAAAAGATTTTAGAAAAACCGATTCAAATCATTCATTTTTCTACTGGAAATGACACTGCCTTGATGCTTCAGCCCCGAAATTTGATCATTGTAGGAAAACAAGCTGAGGTCCAAATCATAGAGCGACACCAAAGTCTTTCCAATCAAAAAGTATTTACCAATTCTGTAACAGAAATTTTTGCCGATCAAAGAGCTCAGGTGGATTATTACAAAATTCAAAACGATCAAGAAGAGGCTTCATTGATTGACAACACATACATTCGTCAAGAAAAAGAAAGTAATGCCAAAGTTCATACATTTTCTTTTGGGGGAAAACTTACTCGAAACAATTTGAATTTCTATCACAACGACGAACACATTGAATCTACTCTAAAGGGCATCACAATTATTGAAAATAAACAGTTGGTTGATCATCACACATTGGTGCATCATGCAAGTCCTAATTGTGAAAGTCATCAGGATTATAAAGGGATTTATGCTGACACATCAACGGGGGTTTTTAATGGAAAAGTTATTGTGGAAAAAGAGGCTCAAAAAACCAATGCGTTCCAACAAAACAACAATATTTTAATCGACGATAAAGCAACCATCAACTCCAAGCCCCAGCTTGAAATTTTTGCCGATGATGTAAAATGTTCGCATGGATGTACAATTGGCCAATTGGATGAAGATGCTCTCTTTTATTTGAGAACAAGAGGAATTCCTAAAAAAGAAGCAAAAGCTTTGTTAACATACGCCTTTGCAAATAACGTATTGGAAAGCGTTCAAATTCCTTCTGTAAAATCAAGAATTAATAAAATTATAGCGACCAAGTTAGGGGTTGATTTGGGCTTTGATGTTTAAGAAATGGGGCTAAACATAGAAAAAATTCGCGCAGATTTTCCTATCCTTAACCGTAAAGTTAATGGGCAAGCCTTGGCATATTTTGACAATGCGGCGACCTCACAAACCCCTCGCCAAGTGATCGACAGTATTGTCCACTACTACGAGTCAATAAACGCAAACATTCACAGAGGAGTTCATGCCCTCAGTCAAGAAGCAACCGATGCTTACGAAGCTGCTAGAGAAAAGGTTCGGAAGCATTTTAATGCGCTTCAATCGCATGAAATTATTTTCACCTCAGGAACTACACATAGTATCAATTTAGTGGCTTCTGGTTTTGCCTCACTACTTCAAAAAGGAGATGAAATCATAGTCTCAGCATTGGAGCACCATTCCAATATTGTACCTTGGCAAATGTTGTGTGAAAAAACAGGGGCGGTTTTAAAAGTGATTCCCATGACGCTTTCTGGAGAGTTGGACATGGAAAAATACACCCAATTGTTGAGTTCAAAAACAAAGGTGGTATTTGTGAATCATGTTTCGAATGCCTTAGGAACGATCAACCCCATTGAAAGCATTATCGCTCAAGCCCACAAAATAGGTGCTGCGGTATTGATTGACGGCGCACAAGCCGCGCCCCACATCAAAGCCGATTTACAGGCGTTGGATGTGGATTTTTATACCGTATCAGCTCATAAAATATGTGGACCAACGGGCGTAGGAATTTTGTATGGAAAAGAAGAATGGCTTCAAAAATTACCGCCCTATCAAGGAGGTGGAGAAATGATTGCTGAAGTAACCTTCGAAAAAACCACATATGCCGACTTGCCTCATAAATTTGAAGCTGGGACGCCTAATATCTGCGGAGGAATTGCTTTTGGAACTGCTTTGGATTATATGAATCAAATTGGTTTTGACGAAATTGCAGCCTACGAAAACGAATTGCTTACCTACGCTACCACAAAACTTATTGAGATTGATGGTTTGAAAATTTACGGAGAATCGGCTCAAAAAACTGCAGTGATTTCATTTAATGTAGGGAACATTCATCCTTACGACATTGGGACGCTGCTAGATAAAATGGGAATTGCTGTACGAACCGGACACCATTGTGCCCAGCCCATTATGGATTTCTATCAAATCCCTGGTACCATTCGAGCTTCCTTTTCCTTTTACAATACTTTTGAAGAAATTGACCGCTTGGTAGAAGGTGTTAAGAAAGCCGTTATGATGCTTAGCTAATTTGTATCTTTGTGACTTAAAATCCAAAACAATGAGCATTCAAGAAATTCAAAACGAAATTGTAGAAGAGTTTAGCCTCTTTGACGACTGGATGCAACGTTATGAATATATGATTGAACTGGGGAAATCACTTCCTTTGATTGAAGATCAGTATAAAATAGACGAAAACATTATCAAAGGATGCCAAAGTAGAGTATGGGTTCACGCAAAACTTGAGAATGACAAAGTTGTATTTACTGCAGATAGTGATGCAATCATTACCAAAGGAATCATTGCCATTCTGATTCGTGTTTTTTCTCACCAACATCCTCGAGATATTTTAGATGCAAACACAGATTTTATTGATGAAATTGGATTGAAAGAACACCTTTCTCCTACTCGCGCCAATGGTCTTGTTTCTATGATAAAACAATTAAAAATGTATGCCATTGCATATCAAACACAATTAAAATAAATTGTATGTCAACAACTCCTCTTGATCCCAATGCATTGGGCGAAAAAATTGTTCAGGTTCTAAAAACAATCTATGATCCCGAAATTCCCGTTGATATTTATGAATTGGGATTGATTTACGATGTTTTTGTCAACGAAGATTTTGAAGTCAAACTGCTAATGACACTCACCACTCCCAATTGTCCAGTGGCCGAAACCTTGCCTTTGGAAGTTGAAGAAAAAGTAAAGTCAATTGATGAAATCAAAGATGTGGAGCTAGAGCTTACCTTTGATCCGCCATGGACACGTGACTTGATGAGTGAAGAAGCAAAATTGGAACTCGGGTTTTTATAAAATGTCTCAAGAAATCATCAATCGCGTTGCCAACAGCCAATTAGTCACCATTGACTTGGAAGATTTTTATCCCAAAGGTGAGCGGGTTTGTATGGATTTAAAAGATTGGCTGGAAGAAGGACTCATTCTTCGTGAGAAAAACTTTCGCAATGCTGTAAACGCATTCGATTGGAATCAATACAAAGATCAATACGTTGCCCTTCAATGTTCTTCGGAAGCGATAGTACCGGGTTGGGCTTATATGCTTATAACAACCAAACTTTCTCCGATTTGTAAAAAAGTAGTTATCGGCACCATTGAAACTTTAGACACCGTGTTGTTTCAGGAAATACTATCCGATTTTGACCTTGCTCCCTACAAAAATAAACCTGTTATTATCAAAGGGTGCGCTCATTTACCGATTCCCGAAAATGCATATGTAACGCTTGTATCCCTATTACAACCGAAAGTAAAAAGTCTTATGTATGGTGAGGCTTGTTCTTCGGTTCCTCTTTTTAAAGCATAAATATTAATCTTAAACATTTTCCCTCAAATGAAAAAAACAATCCTACTCCTACTCGCTTTGATTCCCATTTATTTAATTGGTCAAGAAACTCCTCAAGACTCTATTCCCAAGTGGAAAAAATCAGGAACCATTAGCTTGTTAATTAATCAAGCTGCCTTTAGCAACTGGACCTCCGGTGGTGAAAATAATGTCGCTGCTACATTGGGTATTAATTATGATATTAATTATTTCAAAGATGGATTGTCTTGGGATACCAAAATTATAGGTGCTTATGGAGTCAATAAAAGCGCCAACAGTTCGTACTACAAAAAAACCGATGACCGTTTTGAGATCAACTCATTATTGGGTAAAAAATTCAACAAAGAATGGAGCTATTCTAGTTTTTTAAATTTTAAAACCCAATTCGGAAATGGATACATATACGGAAAAGACGAAAATAATAAAGAGACCCGAACACTAACAAGTCAATTTTTTTCTCCTGCCTACCTTCAACTTGGAATTGGTTTGTATTGGAAAAAAAGCAACGACTTGTGGGTGAATATTGCGCCTTTAACTGGGCGACTTACCATGGTAAGCAATAATTTTACACGAAACCTAAAAGCCGAAGAAACTTTTTTTGGAGTAGACCGAGGGAACAGCTCACTGTTCGAATTGGGAGCTTCTCTCAAGGGATTTTATAAAATGGAAGTCCTTGAAAACGTAATTCTAGAACACTATTTGAGCTTGTATTCGGATTATTTGGAAAAAGCGAAAAACATTGATGTTGACTATACCTTAATGGTCAAAATGAAAATCAATGAATATTTGTCAACCCATTTAAATGTTCAAACCGTTTACGATGACGACGCTATCAAACGGGTTCAGCTTCGCGAAATTTTTGGGCTGGGTCTTACTGCAGATTTGAATAAGGTTTACTCGAAACTTTCGGGATACAAAAAGTTGTTGTAAGGAAATCGAGTGATGTGAATTTCTCTTACCTTTTGATACACTTTTTGACGAAATTCCTCCAAGTTTTCTTTTTTAATTGCTGACATAAAAAGCGCTTGTCCGTTCATTTTGGCCATCCACGTTTGCTCCCATTCTTTGAGGGAATAATGTCTTGAGGTGCGCTCTGTGATTAGATCGTCTTCGTCAAGCGTTTCGGGTTGGTAGGCATCAATTTTATTGAACACCATTAATGTGGGTTTTTCCTGTACATTAATTTCGGCCAAGGTTTGATTGACCGAACGAATGTGATCTTCAAAATTAGGGTGGGAAATATCCACAACGTGGAGTAATAAATCTGCTTCGTGCACTTCATCGAGGGTGCCTTTAAACGATTCGATAAGTTGAGTGGGTAGTTTTCTAATAAACCCAACCGTGTCGCTCAAAAGAAACGGCAAGTTGCCAATAACCACTTTTCGAACGGTGGTGTCGAGCGTTGCAAAAAGTTTGTTTTCCGCAAACACTTTGCTTTTGCTAATCACATTCATTAATGTTGATTTGCCTACATTGGTATATCCTACGAGTGCAACTCTTACCAAAGCTCCTCGATTTCCTCGTTGAGTAGCCATTTGTTTATCAATGGCTTGTATTTTCTTTTTTAACAATGAAATTTTATCCCGAACAATTCGGCGGTCTGTCTCGATTTCGGTTTCTCCAGGTCCTCTCATTCCAATACCTCCGCGTTGCCGTTCGAGGTGCGTCCAAAGACCCGTAAGACGCGGAAGTAGGTATTGGTATTGTGCCAATTCTACTTGGGTTCTGGCATAACTGGTTTGGGCACGCTGTGCAAAAATGTCAAGGATCAAACCGGTGCGGTCCAAAATTTTGCATTTCAGTTCTTTTTCAATGTTTTTTTGTTGGGCAGGTGTCAATTCATCATCAAAAATTACACCACCCACATCATTGGCTTTGACAAACTGAGCAACTTCTTCGAGTTTTCCTGCGCCGATCATTGTTTTGGGGTGAGGAGGGTCCATTCTTTGAGTAAAGCGTTTGCTAACCTCGCCTCCTGCAGTATAGGTTAAAAATGCCAATTCGTCCAAATACTCTTTTGACTTGACTTCGTCTTGTTCTTTGTTGATGATTCCTACCAATACGGTTTTTTCGAACTCAAGATTGTTTTTTTCAATCATATAGCATGGGACTTGGGCTTCCAGTTTTTGAGGGTAAGTTGTTCTCCGTCAAACTCGGCATAGGTGTAATACGAAATCCAATCGCCCAAGTTGATGTATTGAGAATGGTCGTTTAGAGGAATTTCTAATGGCAAGTGCCGATGCCCAAAAACAAAATAGTTTAATTCTTTTTCTTTCAATTTGTCTTTGGCATATTGGAAGAGCCATTCGTTTTCGGCGCCGTTAAATTCAACATCATGATCTCCGGAAATTAGTTTGCTTTTGACGGAAAAGTACTGTGCAATTCGCACGCCAATATCGGGGTGAAGCCAACGGAAAAGCCATTTACAAATTGGATTGGTAAATATTTTTTTCATGAATTTATATCCGCGATCTCCTGGACCCAGTCCGTCGCCGTGTCCAATCAAAAAATGTTTACCATTGAACTCAAATTCTTGGGGTTCGGTATACACTGGAATATTGAGTTCTTCATTGAAATACGAATTCATCCACATATCGTGATTACCAACAAAAAAATAAATGGGAATTCCGCGATCTGATAATTCGGCTAATTTTCCGAGCGTACGCGTAAATCCTTTGGGGACAACGGTTTTGTATTCGAACCAAAAATCAAACAAATCGCCGAGTAAAAAAATAGCCGCCGCATTGTCTTTGATGGTGTCTAACCAATCTACAAAATGGCGCTCTCTTTTGGCACTTGCCTTCCGAGTAGGAGCTCCTAAATGGTTGTCAGAAGCAAAATAAATTTTTTGTCCAGCTTTGATGTTCATAATCACAAAGGTAACGAATTACTGATCGCTAGCATGCCATTCTGCAAAGGAGGTTTCGGTTTCTTGAAGTTTTAGGGAGTGAAGCTTGATATTGGAAGGAAGACGTAATTTTATTTTTTTTGAAAAATCAATGATCATTTCTTCGCTAGTAGGTTGGTAATCGACCAAAATTACTTTGTGACCGCTTTTTTCTAGGGTTTTGGCGAGCTCTACGTGCGGTGTGTTTTGGTTGAATACAGTCGCATGATCAAAAAGATCGACAATTTCTTCTTTGACAATTTTCTTTAAATCTTTAAAGTCAATTACCATTCCGTGTTTAACGTGATGGGTGTCTTGAATAGGAGTTCCTAAAACGGTTACAGAGAGTTTGTAGCTGTGACCGTGAACATTTTTGCACAAACCATCGTATCCGAAGAGCGCATGTCCAGTTTCAAAAGTAAATTGCTTTGTGATACGAATCAAACTCATGAACGGTTTTTAAATGATTGAAGTGTTTTTTGAGTCGTCTCTGAAAGAACCAATCGTCCCGATATTTCGGCATTTTCTTCCAAAATCTGGTCCCAATGTTCGGTTCCTTTCCAAAGTGCTTTTTTGAGTTCAGAAACTCCTTGTGGAGAGTAAGAGGCAAGTTTTTGAGTCAACAAATCAATTTCTTTGTCCATTTTGTTCAGGCTATCAAAAACACGTGCATACAATCCTTTTTCTTTGGCCCAAAAGGCGTTTTTCCATTCATGGGCTGTAAGCGCTAATTCAGAAAGAGCAGCGACTCCTATTTTTCGTGACACAGCCGGACTGACAACAAATGGGCCAATACCTATAGCAATTTCGGAGAGTTTTACAGAGGCTGCATCGGAAGCAAAAGCGTAATCACAAGCCGCCACAATCCCTACGCCACCTCCAATAGCGCGTCCGTGAATGCGTCCAATGATGGGTTGCGGACACTTTCGCATGGCGTTAATGAGGTTGGCAAAACCCATGAAAAAATGTTTTCCCTGCTGAGCTGTTTTTACTTGAAGCAGTTCGTCGAAGGAAGCCCCAGCGCAAAAAGCAAAGGCTTCGTCACTTTTTAGTAAAATAACATGAACTTCGGCATCGAGAGCAATTTGCTCAAAGGCAGCTGTCAGTTTTTGTAGCAATTCTCTTGGAAAAGAGTTTTGCTTGGAATGCGAAAACTTAATTGTTGCCACATGATGCTCCGAATGAACATACAGTGATCCCGTATTTAATTGCTTTGACATGATGACAAAAATACGAGTTTATATTGAACCTGTTTTCAAAATAATTTTTTAAGAGGCAAATTTGTTTTTTTAATGTATTTTTGTTGACAGTTTGGGGATGTAGCTCAGTTGGCTAGAGCGCTTGACTGGCAGTCAAGAGGTCCCTT
>JAURCF010000010.1 GCA_030828565.1 Flavobacteriaceae bacterium | reverse complement strand
TAATTTGATTGAAAACCCTGCATATGAGGAGGTGATTAAAAAACTAAAAGTCCGTCTGGATGAGCTAAAAAAGGAGTATAAAATGGATTTGTCAACTGACGAACTTCGAAAAATGACCGATATTAGAATTAATAGAAGGTATAGGGTTGAACCTGCAAACTAATTTTTTTAATTTTAGTCACATGACATCTCGATATTTTCTATTTAGCCTAATCTTCTTTTTAAACTACAGGAACAATACGACAAAATGGAATTCAGATATGCAACGGATGAAATATCTAAGGAGATTTTTGAAAAACACGGTTCAAGGTTGAAAGAGCAGATTGAAATAAAAAAGAGATCGACGCTTACTCTGCCAACAAAAATGTCCTACCATAAAAAAGTCATGAAAGACTTTCTAAAAATATCTGAAAACCCTGGTCAATTCTACGAATCACTCGAATATCAGAACAAAAGGGTGTTCCAGAATATACTATTTCCCGAAGGCTTTAGATTTTCAATGAAAAACAAGGAATGTCGAACCAGTAAATTGAACATTTTGTTCGACTTAACCAGTTCTTTTTCAAAAACTTACAACACTAAAAAAGAAAAGACCCAAACACAAAAAGTGCTTGAGTCTCATTTAGTAGCGGGAGCAGGACTCGAACCTGCGACCTTTGGGTTATGAGCCCAACGAGCTACCTACTGCTCTATCCCGCGATGTGAGGCGCAAAATTACAACATTTAATATTTCTAGCAAAAACAATCGAGCATTAAAATTCCGAATTGTACCTTTGCTGAATGCATAAAGCTGGATATGTTAACATTATAGGGAATCCGAACGTAGGAAAGTCTACGCTCATGAATGCTTTTGTGGGTGAAAAACTCTCAATCATTACCTCTAAAGCTCAAACCACTCGCCATCGCATCCTCGGAATTGTGAATGGAGATGATTTTCAAGCTGTATTTTCAGACACTCCTGGAATCATTAAGCCGGCCTATCAATTGCAAAATTCTATGATGGATTTTGTTAAAAATGCCTTTGAAGATGCCGATGTACTCATTTATATGATTGAAATTGGCGAAAAGGCACTCAAAGACCCCCATTTTTTTAAAAAAATAACCACCACTCAACAACCGGTTCTTTTGGTAATTAACAAAATCGATACCGCCGATCAAGAAAACCTCGAACTTCAAGTGGACTATTGGAAAGAGCAAGTCTCCAATGCTGAGGTTTGGTGCATTTCTGCCACCGAAAAATTTCAAGTATCAGAGCTTTTCAATCGAATTGTAGAATTATTACCACAAAATCCGCCGTATTTTCCCAAAGATCAATTGACAGACAAGCCCGAACGTTTTTTTGTCAATGAAAATATTCGAGAAAAAATACTACTCAATTACAGCAAAGAAATTCCCTATGCTGTGGAAATTGAAACCGAATCTTTTGAAGAAACCCCTTCCTTAATTCGTATTCGTTCCAATATCATGGTCGAGCGTTCTACTCAAAAAGGAATCATTATCGGTCACAAAGGAGCGGCTCTAAAAAAAGTAGGAATTCAAGCCCGAAAAGACCTAGAAGCTTTTTTTGGAAAACAAGTACATATTGAATTGTATGTTAAAGTAAACAAAGACTGGCGCTCCAATATTCAACAACTCAAACGCTTTGGGTATCACCAAAAGTAATTCCATTAATTAGCAGATTAAACCGTATTTTTGAACCAAATTTCTAGAACCCATGAGTGCCATTGTTGCTATTGTAGGACGCCCTAATGTTGGAAAATCAACACTATTTAATCGCTTGATTCAGCGACGGGAAGCCATTGTTGATGCTGTTAGCGGAGTTACCCGCGATCGCCATTATGGAAAATCCGACTGGAACGGCGTTGCATTTTCGGTAGTTGACACAGGGGGATATGTTTTGGGAGGTGACGATAGTTTTGAAAAGGAAATTGATAAGCAGGTCGAGATTGCTGTTGAAGAGGCCGATATAATAATTTTTGTGGTCGACGTCGAAACAGGCATCACCTTAATGGATGAAGATGTTGCTCGCCTATTGCATCGTTCAAACAAACCTATTTTATTGGCTATTAATAAAGTGGACAATGCCCAGCGGGTAGCCGATACGGTTGATTTTTTTGCTTTAGGAATTGAAAAAACACACCATATTTCTGCCGTCAACGGAAGCGGAACAGGAGAGTTGTTAGACGACTTGGTTCTTATGATGCCTAAACAACCTGAAGTTTCTGATACTGAACTACCCCGATTTGCGGTTGTTGGTAGACCTAACGCTGGAAAATCATCTTTTATCAATGCACTGATTGGAGAAGACAGATACATTGTAACCGATCAGGCAGGAACTACGCGCGATAGTATTGACACCACCTACAATCGATTTGGATTTGAATTCAATCTTGTCGATACGGCAGGGATTCGACGAAAAGCCAAAGTAAAGGAAGACATAGAATTTTATTCGGTAATGCGAGCACTAAGAACCATCGAATACGCAGATGTGTGCATGCTCGTATTTGATGCCACAAGAACCTTTGACTCTCAAGTCAAAAATATCTTTTGGCTAGCCGCTCGCAATCACAAAGGGATTGTTATTTTGGTTAACAAATGGGATTTGGTCGATAAAAAACTTGCAAGCACTAAAGAATTTGAACAAACCATCCGTAAAGAGCTGGAACCCTTTACTGATGTTCCTATTGTTTTTATTTCAACCTTAACAAAACAACGAATTTTTAAGGCAATTGAAACCTCTGTTGAAACCTATCAAAGAAGAGAAAAAAGAATTCCAACACGAAAACTTAACGATGTAATGTTGGCTGTCATTGAGAAAAATCCGCCTCCTGCTTACAAAGGTAAATACGTTAAAATCAAGTTTTGCACTCAATTACACACCCATTACCCTCAATTTGCTTTTTTCTGTAATCTTCCGCAATACATTAGAGAACCTTACAAACGGTTTTTAGAAAACAAACTTCGTGAAGCGTTTGATTTTGAAGGGGTTCCCGTTGATATTTTCCTACGAAAAAAATAAATTTAAGAAAGCTCGTCCTTTAGCTTTTCAAGTACGGACTTTATTTTTTCCAAGCGTCGAACTGTTTTAAGCGTTGCATTTTCGCCATGTTTAAGATAGCTTTTAGCACCTTCTAGTGTAAATCCTTTTTCTTTTACCAAGTGATAAATTGTACGCAAATGCTCAACATCTTTGGCACTAAAACGACGCGTCCCCTTGGCGTTTTTTTTGGGCTTAAGGATATCAAATTCCTTTTCCCAATAGCGAATTAGCGATGTTTTAACATCTAAAAACGCAGCAAGTTCTCCTATACTATAGTATAACTTTTCGGGAAGTAGTTGGGTTTTCATTAATCCAACGATTGATTTTCAATACTAGATAGTGCTAACAACTCATCATACTCTGATGCAGTCAAATTTCCATTGTAAAAATGAATAGGGTTGACTTGTACTCCATCTTTAAATACTTCGTAATGAAGGTGAGGGGCTTTGGATCTGCCGGTGCTTCCTACATACCCAATGATCTCTCCGCGCTCAACTTTTTGACCACGGCGCACGTTATAATTGTTTAAATGACCATACAAGGTTGTATAGCCAAACCCATGATCAATTCGGATGTGCTTTCCGTATCCTGAAGATCGACTGTCTGCACGAGTTACAACACCATCACTAGGAGCGTAAATAGGGGTGTTTCGTTTGGCAGAAAAGTCCATTCCTTTGTGTTTTTTTCTTTTTTTGGTAAACGGATCGGTGCGGTACCCAAATCCAGAAGCCATACGAATTACATCTTCATTTTTAATGGGCTGTATGGAGGGAATAGCTAGCAACAGGGCTTCTTTATCTTTGGCCAATCGATATATCTCATCCAACGATTTGGACTGAACGACCAATTGTTTCGATATGATATCCAATCGGCGAGTGGTTTCAATAACCAAGCTCGAATTGTTATAGCCCTCTAGGTCTTGGTAGCGATTAACCCCTCCAAAACCTGCCTTACGAACATCATCCGGGATTGGATTAGTTTCAAAAATAATTCGGTAAATGTTGTTGTCACGTCCTTGTAAGTTGGCCAACACGCTCTCCACCTGATCCATTTTTTTATCCAATAGCTCAAATTGTAACTTGTAATTTTCCAACTCGCGAGCTTGCGCCAATTCAGTCGGAGTATTGATAATGGGAGAATTGATCAGCAACAACAATACCAGTACTCCAAAGAAAAAAGACGCCAATAGAAAAGCCATAAAATTTCTGACTTTTTTTACGTTACTAGATTCTACTTTTCGATAAGAAAGGCTTTCCGAATCGAAATAATACTTTGCCTTTGACATTAGTTAAAATGTGTTATTTTTACACAATCTTATTTTGTTGACACCCAATTCATTCTCGGGCGCTTTACAAATATAAAAAAATGTTTTTTAGTAAGACCAATACGAACAATCGATTCCAATTTTTATGAAATCCCAAGAGGTACGCAAACAATTTTTAGCTTTTTTTGAATCCAAAAAACATCAAGTGGTTGCCTCAGCTCCAATGGTAATTAAAAACGATCCTACATTGATGTTTACCAATGCAGGGATGAACCAATTCAAAGAGTACTTTTTGGGCAATAAAAAACCCAAAAGGGTTCGAGTTTGTGATACCCAAAAATGCTTACGAGTTTCGGGTAAGCACAACGACCTCGAAGAAGTCGGTATGGACACCTATCACCATACGATGTTTGAAATGTTGGGAAACTGGAGTTTTGGAGATTATTTCAAAAAAGAAGCCATTGAATGGGCTTGGGAATTGCTGACAGAAGTCTTTAAAATAGATAAAGATTCGTTGTACGTTACAGTTTTTGAAGGAGATGCATCCGACGGACTTTCTCTGGATCAAGAAGCCTATGACTATTGGAAATCCATTGTACCCCAAGATCGTATCTTGATGGGTAATAAAAATGATAATTTCTGGGAAATGGGTGATCAAGGTCCTTGCGGTCCATGTTCAGAAATCCATGTCGATATTCGCTCTGAAGCCGATAGAAAAGCAATTTCTGGCGCAACCCTCGTTAATAAAGACCATCCTCAAGTCGTCGAAATTTGGAACTTGGTTTTTATGGAGTTCAACCGAAAAGCCAATGGAAGCCTCGAAAAACTTCCTGCACAACACGTTGATACCGGAATGGGATTCGAACGATTGTGCATGGTACTCCAAGGAGTTCAATCCAACTACGACACTGATGTTTTTACACCTTTAATTAGCGAAGTCGAAACCATTACCCACCACCGATATGGTGAGGATGAAAAAGTCAATATTGCCATTCGTGTAATTTCCGATCATATTCGTGCTGTTTCTTTTTCAATTGCCGACGGTCAACTCCCTAGCAATACCGGCGCTGGGTACGTAATCCGAAGAATATTGCGAAGAGCAATTCGATACGGATTTACCTTTTTGAATCAAAAACAACCGTTTATTTACAAACTAGTTCCTACACTCACTCAACAACTCAAAGAAACCTTTCCTGAGCTTCAAGCCCAAGGAAATTTAATCACCAATGTGATCAAAGAAGAGGAACAATCCTTTTTGAAAACACTGGATCAAGGATTGGTACTTTTAGAAAATGTCATTGCATCCATTCAAGGGAACACCTTGTCGGGAGACAAAGCATTTGAATTGTATGATACTTACGGATTTCCTATCGATTTGACGGCTTTGATTTTACGCGAAAGAGGAATTGAGCTAGACGAGGCTGGTTTTGAAGTTGCTATGAACAAACAAAAAGAACGTTCTCGCGCAGCAACCGAAACCACAACCGACGACTGGGTAGTGCTCGCAGAGGACAATGAAGAGGAATTTGTGGGTTATGATATTTTATCGACTCCTGTGAAAATAACCCGATATCGAAAAGTAAATTCTAAGAAAAGTGGTGTTCTTTTCCAGTTGGTATTCAATCTAACTCCTTTTTATCCCGAGGGTGGAGGTCAGGTGGGTGATAAAGGATATTTGGAAGCTTCCAATGGCGATGTGATTTATATCATTGACACCAAAAAGGAAAATAATCTGATTGTCCATTACACCAAAAACTTACCCAAAAACCCAAAAAACATCTTCCAAGCTGTTGTTGATAAAAAACAACGTGGGGCTACTGCAAGCAACCACTCTGCAACGCATTTGCTTCATCAAGCCTTACGAGCTGTATTGGGCGACCATGTCGAACAAAAAGGATCGATGGTTCATAGCGGTTATTTCCGATTTGACTTTTCCCATTTTTCAAAATTAAGTAGCGACGAATTGTTGCAAGTGGAACAATTTATCAATGCAAGAATTCGCGAACAATTGCCTTTGGAAGAAAAAAGAAATACGCCCTATGCAAAAGCCATTGATGAGGGTGCTGTTGCTTTGTTTGGAGAAAAATACGGAGATACGGTCCGCACCATTCGATTTGGGAAATCTATGGAATTGTGTGGAGGTACACACGTTTCCAATACATCCGAGCTTTGGCACTGTATCATTACTTCAGAAAGCGCTATTGCCTCTGGAGTTCGTCGAATTGAAGCTATTACTGGTGAGGCAGCTAAAAAACATTTTCATTCACAATCCAAAGTACTCGATAAGATTCAGTTGTTATTGCAAAATACGAAAGATCCCGAAAAAGCAGTGGGCGATTTGCAAAGTGAAAATAACATACTTAAAAAACAACTGGAATCGGTCACCAAAACTTTAGCCAAAGCACTACACGCGCAATTGACCCCACAATTAGAAGCTCATAACCACATCCAGTTTTTGGCAACTCAAGTGCCTTTGGACGCAAATGGTATGAAAGATTTAGCGTTTGGCTTGGGTGAAGAACACAATAACTTGTTTTTGGTTTTGGGAACTGTTCAAAACAACAAGCCAATGCTAGCGTGTTATATCTCAAAAGAATTAGTTGCTTCTTCCGATTTGAATGCAGGAAATGTAGTCCGTGAATTAGGAAAATACATCCAAGGAGGTGGAGGTGGTCAACCCTTTTTCGCAACAGCTGGAGGTAAAAATGTAGCCGGGCTCAAAGAGGCTCTTTCGATGGCCAAAAAATACACTGAAAATTAGTTATTGACTTCCGGTTGAGGAGGGTAGGCTTCCATAATTTGATTGACAAAATCTTGGATTCGAGTGTCCCTGTTTTTTGAAAACTCACTCAAATAACCCACACCTTTCCCTTGCCAAACAAGACTTTTTGTGTTAGCATCAATAACATCAATGTACAAAACACCTTCGGTTGTGCTTTGAACTCTGTTGTCGTAATACCCCCCATAAAATGGACTCCAACCCCACCCAAAACCATAGTACGCAAAGGGATCTTGGTGAATCGAAATATTTTTATGTGAATCCGTAGCAATATTGATTAGAATATCTGGATTTTCGGAAGCAGAAAACCCTTTAACAGACAACGCATTTTCAATAGATTTCAGAATGCGTTTTTTATCCAAGTCATTGATTTCGACTTTATCAATGCCTTGCTTTAGAAAAGCATAGGTTTTGTAGGAAGTAAAATGGGCTTCTTTATCATAATCGGAAGCCACACGAATTGATTGACAAGAATTCAAAACAAATAACAACAAAATAGGAATAACAAAGGATGCTTTCATAAAAAGTTATTTTACAACAATCATGCCATTTCAAGGATTATATCCATAAGGACAATGCCTGCAATTACTTTCACAGCAGTATCCTCTTTTCAAATGATATTGCTTAGTAAACACTTTGTACCCTTCAGGAGATAAGTAAAAATCTCCCTCCTCTAAAGGAAGCATCTTTTTAAAGATTGACATGACTTTTTTTGTAAAGATAATAAATCATGCGAATTTATAAGCGAGGAAATAAGTACCTTGCTGATGATTTTACAAACATCCAATGTTTTCTCAACAACCAAAAATAGAAAATCAAAGACTCAACCACCCTGTGTTTGATCGCTATGGATTTGAGGTTCATGTGAAACGGGAAGATCTAATTCATCCTCAAATTTCAGGAAACAAATACAGAAAACTCAAATACAATTTGTCCGAAGCTCAATCCCAAAACCACCATACACTTTTGACTTTTGGAGGAGCCTATTCCAACCATTTGGCGGCTACTGCAGCTGCAGGAAAAAAAATGGGATTTAAAACCATAGGACTTGTTCGCGGTGAAGAATTATCCGCAAAATTTTGGCAAAATCCTACCTTGGCGTACTGTGCTTCTCAAAACATGCAACTGGAATTTATTTCCAGACAATCGTATCGTTTAAAGCACACATCCGAGTGGTTGGAAAAAATAGACAACCAATATGGACGTGTTTATGTGCTTCCTGAAGGAGGAACCAATACCCTAGCAGTAAAGGGTTGCGAAGAAATTCTAACACCACAAGATGCTTTTTTTGATGTGATTTGTTGCCCTGTAGGAACTGGCGGAACTTTAGCGGGCTTAATCAATAGCTCCAGTCCACACCAACATGTCATAGGATTTTCGGCACTAAAAGGTACTGACATCCAAGAAGAGATTCGTAAATTTGCATCCAACAATCGTTGGTCTCTCGAATCGGATGATCGCTTTGGCGGTTATGCCAAAATAAATTCAATTTTGGTTACATTTATCAACCAATATTTTGATCAAACAGCGATATTGTGGGATCCTATTTATACTGCTAAAATGGTATTTGGATTGATTGAAAAAATGAAAACAAACCAATGGAAACACGGAAAGAAAATACTACTAATTCATACAGGAGGACTACAAAGCATTTCCGGAATGAATCAATGGCTTCGCCAAAAAGGATGGCCTTCCATTCATCAGCCTGTCTGATAATTCTTGCGATGAGTTTGTCAATGCTTACAGGCTGTGGTTCCTCAAAAAAAGCTGTTAAAAACACCTCTAAAACCACGCAAAAAACAGAACAAAAAAAGCCTTCAGTTGTCTTAAAGGAGCAACAAAAACTACTTAAAATGAGTAACGAACAACGTCGCCAATGGTACATTAAAACCTACGCGCCGGTTGCTCAAGAAGAAATGAAACGGTATAAAATCCCAGCCAGTATTACCTTGGCTCAAGGAATTCTAGAATCGCAATCGGGGGTGGGTGAATTGGCACTAAAATCCAACAACCACTTTGGAATAAAATGCCATAAAACATGGACAGGTCCCAAAGTATATCACGATGACGATGCTCGAGGCGAGTGTTTTCGCAAATACAAAGATCCACGAACTTCGTTTCGGGATCATTCGTTGTTTTTAGCCAATCGCGATCGCTATGCATCTCTGTTTACACTCAAAACAAAAGATTACAAAGGCTGGGCCAAAGGTCTAAAAAAAGCAGGCTATGCTACCGACCCAAAGTATGCTAACAAATTGATTTCTATCATTGAACGCTACAATTTATCCCGATGGGATCGTGTTAAGTTTTACGACGATTCGCAACAAGCCCTTTCACAAAAGAAAACAATCACACTGCGCCATAAGGTACAATCAGGAGATACATTGTACTCAATCTCAAAGCGCTACAATGTTAGTGTAGAGGATTTACAACAAACCAATAATATGTCCGATACAAGCCTACAAATTGGACAAGAACTCATTATAATTCAATAATATGCGATACCAAAGAAGCAGTGCCCTTTTTTTAAAAGCACAACAAGTTTTACCTGGAGGAGTCAATTCTCCCGTAAGGGCGTTTCAAGCTGTTGGCGGAACTCCCATTTTTGTAAACCATGCCAAAGGAGCTTATTTGTTCGATGAAGATGGAAACCGCTATATCGATTATATTGCCTCATGGGGTCCCATGATTTTGGGACATGCTCACCCGCCAGTAATCAAAGCGATTGTCAATAAAGCTCACAAAGGAACGTCTTTTGGAATGCCCACCGAAATCGAAACTACGATTGCGGAGTTGGTCGTTTCTATGGTTCCAAACATAGATAAAATCCGTTTTGTAAATTCTGGTACGGAAGCTTGTATGAGTGCCATTCGATTGGCACGGGGCTTTACGGGTAGAGAAAAAATTATAAAATTTGCTGGCTGTTATCACGGACATTCCGACGCGTTTTTAATTCAGGCCGGAAGTGGAGCGGTTACTTTTGGAAGCCCAAACAGTCCAGGAGTTACCCAAGGAACAGCAAAAGACACATTGCTGGCATCGTACAACAATCTAACACAAGTAGCGCAATTGTTTGAAGCAAACACCAACGAAATCGCCGCAATAATCATTGAGCCTGTTGCTGGGAATATGGGTTGCATTCCTCCCCAAGAGGGTTTTTTACAAGGATTGAGAGATCTGTGTAACCAACACGGTGCCCTGTTGGTTTTTGATGAGGTCATGACTGGATTTCGACTTGCTCGTGGAGGTGCTCAGGAGCTTTTAGGCATAGGGGCTGATATTGTTACTTTTGGAAAAGTAATTGGTGGTGGATTGCCCGTGGGAGCATTTGCTGCGCGTACCGAAATTATGGATCATTTGGCTCCAACTGGAAAAGTATATCAAGCGGGAACATTGAGTGGAAACCCCCTTGCGATGGCTGCAGGATTGGCAATGTTGACCGAATTAAACAACCGCCCTGAAATTTTTGATAGCCTGAATCAAAAAACAGCATACTTACACCAAGGAATGGAATCCATTCTTCAAAACGAAGGAATTCCCTACCAAATCAATCGTGTTGGATCTATGATTTCGCTCCATTTTTCAGAAACCCCTGTAACCGATTTTGATAGCGCAGTATTGGGGAATAACGATCAATTCAAATCGTATTTTCATGGAATGCTTGATCATGGAATTTATTTACCTCCTAGTGCATTTGAAAGTTATTTTTTAAACGATGCAATTAGCTACGCTGATTTGGACTTCACCCTTGAGGCTTTGAAAACTGTACTTAAAAATTGGGCATAAAAAAACACTCTTAAGAGTGTTTTTTTATTTTCTTACGAACCTTTTTTTTCGTTTTTCGATGCTTGCGCATTTGAATTTTTTTCCATTTTTGAAACTGATCTTCCGAAAGCGTACTTTTCATTTGATTTTGTAGGGCGAGCTTGCGATCAAGCATCATTTCCATACCTTCTGCACGTTGTTCCTTTGTCAATTTATTTCCATTTTCAATAGAAGTTTTGCGCTTTTGCTTCATTTTTTGATGAAAAAGAATTTCATTCAATTGAATTTTCTCCACCTGAAGTCGTTGGGCTTCGGAAAGGTCCAATGCCAACGCCATTTTTTTCGATTGAAGACGTGCCTGATCCTCAGGAGATAAGTCGCTTTTTCGAGGTTGTGCGTGCATTTGCAAACCCAGAAAGCATAGTAGAATAAAAGAAATTGTTGTTTTCATGTGTTACTATTTTTATGTTGTATGTCCTTAAGACGAATGTATTCTCAAAAGGTTTAACTCACAAAAACTAGGAAGGATCTAATATCTGATCAATTCGATCCACAATATCTTGAAGATGATAGCGCGTAATTCGATTTTTTGAAGCACTCGATTGATTTGAAATCGTTTGTTTTAAATTGCGAAGTTGTGCACGAACAACGGCCCTTATGTCTGACTGACTGACTTGAACACGGGTTTGGTTTGAGTAGCGACGCATTAACGGACTTACCGGTTCTTGGCTTTCGGTCATTAAGTATTCCAAACGATCCAAATAGGCGCGTTGCAAATTGCGTCGATACGGATCAATGTTTTCTTGTGAATACAGCTCGCTCCAAATCCCTCTGCGTAAATCGGTCATCATTTGGGTCAGACTGTAAGCTTTGTTTCCGTGCAGGGCTTCGTTTTCAATCATTCGCCCCATACGACCAAAATCCAATATATTGTTGAGTGTTCGTGCTTGATTGACTCGAATTCTGTCAACAGTTCCATCGAATTCAATTTTATTGGAAAGATTTGTATCGATCAACCAATAAGGAGTTTTAAACAATTCTTCTTGAATAAATTTCAAACATGCTTTTTGATATGCTCGATCGACATGGGTATAAACAGCCCCTTCTTGGTCATAGGTTTTGTAGTATTCGTAAACTCCTCCAATGTTTGAGCTCACATGCCCCATATAGCGATTGAATTGAGAAAGCACCTGACCGTATAATATTTCAAGATCTTCATAGGTTTTTCCATCTTCGGCTGTCCACTCAATAAGGTTGGGAACAATACGCTTTAGATTTGCGATACCGTATTTGCTGGCCTTGATGGCATTATCTCCCAAGTCTTCGGTTTGTGAGCTGGGATCAATAACACCAAACTGCTGCTTCCCAAATCGATACATTGGATCGTTTTGATGTTTCAGAATCCAAGCATCTAAAATAGGTTTTTCATCGTCTGGAGTGTTGGCTTCCAAAATAGGTCGGTATCCCCACCTCACAGCATGTTTGTCGTAAGGCCCAATATTTGGCATTAGTGCAACACCTTCATCTCCTGGCTGAGCGATGTAATTAAAGCGTGCATAGTCCATAATGGAAGGAGCTGTTCCATATTTTTGAGTAAAACTAGCCGATCGTAAGGAGTCTACGGGATAAGCAAAACTACTCCCCATATTGTGGGGCAATCCAATGGTATGCCCGACTTCATGTGCCGATACAAATCGAATCAAACGCCCCATAATTTCGTCTTTAAAAGCAACGCCCTGAGCATCGGGATTGATTGCTGCTGTTTGTACAAAATACCAATTCCGAAGCAACGTCATTACGTTGTGGTACCAATTGATATCGGATTCTAAAATTTCTCCAGAGCGAGGATCGCTTACGTGCGGTCCGTTTGCATTAGGAATTGGTGAGGCCAAATAACGCACAACCGAATACCGAATATCTTCCGGGCTCCAATCCGGATCTTCTTCTTTGCTAGGAGGATCTTTGGCAACAATTGCATTTTTAAAACCCGCTTCTTCAAAAGCAATTTGCCAGTCCTCAATTCCTTGTTTGATATAGGGGATCCATTTTTTGGGAGTCGCCCGATCGATATAATAAACAATTTGTTTTTTGGGTTCTACCAATTCGCCTCTTTGGAATTTTTCGCGATCTTCCTCTTTGACTTCCAATCGCCAGCGATCTAGGTATTTTACAGATTTACTTTCTTGAACGTCCAATCCGTAGTCAGTTTGGCTTCGGGCAAACCAACCCACACGCTGATCAAACATTCGTTTTTTCATCGGCTCTTTGGGCAATAAAATCATCGAATTATTTATTTCCAATGAAATCGATCCTGTACTCGAATTGGATGGAGGGCTGGAAGACTCATAGGTTTTTACTGTTCGAGATTCAATGTTGAGCGGGTAGCTTTTGATACTTTCAATAAAAGAACGACTTTCATCCAAGCGAGTGATTTTATAGGTTTTTCGATTGCTTGCTGGAAATCCAATGGCCTTTACATCGCTTGTAAAAAAACTGGAAACATCAATGACCGTAGCCGTTGAGTCTTTGTTGATTGTTGCAACATCAAAATTATATAAAATCGGTTCGAAATTCGAGTTTACAACCGCTTCGTGAATTGGGAGCGAATCTGCAGCAACCACTTGATACGAAACAACCCGCAGCAGCACTTTGCGATTTTTTCGCTGCCAACGCAATACTTGAGTGTTTTGTTTTCCTCCACCAAAACCAATGCCTGAGGCGGTTTTCGCAATACGAGTGACCATGAGCATTTCGCGGTTAAAAAGCGAATCGGGGATTTCGTAATAAAAATTTTCACCTACTTGGTGGGTGTCAAACAATCCCTTATCGGTTTTGGCCTTTTTGGTAATAACCTCATCGTAGGTTTTTAGGGCATCTTTGTCTTTCTCAGGTTTTTTGACCGTATCAGTAACAACAGGCGGTTTTTTTTTCTTTAGCCATTTTAATTGGGCTTCTACAGGGGTAGAAAATGAAAAAACTAGGACGAGAATCAGTAATTTGTGGGCAAGAGTTTTCATAAGATTGTATTATATCTTTTGAAAGTTAAAAAAAATAAACTACTTGTAGCTAAAAAGCGTCGGAAAAAACACAAACTATTGTAAAATCACAAACAAGCCTTCTTCCGATTTTTCGACCTTAGTAAGGTTATTTTTACTGAGCGACTTTATTGATTTATCCCATTTTTTGTTGGACAAACCACTTTGAGATTTTAAGTCGTTTAACAGCATTTTTTGTTCCTTTTTCAAAATCTCCAAAATCGATTTTTCATCATCGTTTAGGTCAATTGACGGCCCAGTTTGTGTTTCGGGCTTCATTTGAGGAAAAAACAAGACCTCTTGAATCGAGCTGTTATTGGTCAATAGCATCACCAGTCGATCGATTCCAATACCAATTCCTGAGGTAGGAGGCATTCCGTATTCGAGTGCGCGTAAAAAATCTTGATCGATAAACATGGCTTCATCGTCGCCCTTTTCTGAAAGTGCCAACTGATCTTCAAAACGCTTGCGTTGATCTATAGGGTCATTCAATTCCGAATACGCATTGGCAAGTTCTTTTCCGTTGACCATCAATTCGAAGCGTTCGGTGAGCGCTGGATTGTCGCGATGTTCTTTGGTAAGCGGACTCATTTTTTTGGGATAATCGATAATAAAAGTGGGCTGGATGTAGTGATGTTCGCATTTTTCTCCAAAAATCTCATCAATCAATTTTCCAACACCCATCGTATCATCGACTTCTATGCCCATATTTTTTGCAGCCTTTCGCAATGCGTCTTCATCCATTCCCGAAACATCCACTCCGGTATGTTGTTCGATCGCGGATAAAATAGGCACTCTAGGATAGGGTGCTTTGAAATCAATGCTGTGATTTCCCACCGTTACTTGAGAACTTCCGTTGCTGTCAACGGCGACTTTTTCGAGCAAAGATTCTGTGGTCTCCATCATCCAATGGTAGTCTTTGTAAGCCACATACAGTTCCATGACGGTAAACTCGGGGTTGTGGGTGCGATCCATCCCTTCGTTTCTAAAATCTTTGGAAAACTCATACACCCCATCAAACCCTCCAACGATCAGCCGTTTGAGATACAATTCGTTGGCAATTCGCAAATACAAGGGAATGTTCAAGGCATTGTGGTGTGTCAAAAAAGGGCGAGCTGCTGCCCCTCCAGGAATGGGTTGCAAAATTGGCGTTTCCACTTCCAAATAGTCTTTGGCGTTGAAAAAGTCTCGAATGCTATTGGTGATTTTAGTTCGTTTGACAAAGGTGTCTTTCACTTTTGGATTGACAATCAAATCGACATACCGTTGCCGATATCGTTGCTCGGCATTGTTGAATTCGTCATAAATGTTTCCTTCCGCATCTTGCTTGGGCAACGGAAGCGGTCGCAAGGCTTTGCTCAGCAACGTAAATTTTTTAACCAAAACAGTTTTTACGCCCACTTGGGTCGTAAACAAGGTTCCTTCTACGCCAATAATATCACCAATATCGAGGAGCTTTTTGTACACATCGTTGTACAAAGTTTTGTCCTCGCCCTCACAAATTTCATCCCGATTGAAATACACCTGAACGCGTCCGTCTTTGTCTTGAAGTTCTGCAAAACTCGCTTTTCCTTGGATTCTTCGCGACATCAATCGACCTGCAATCACAACAGCTGTTTCTTCCGTAAAATCGGTGTGAATTTGTTTGCTGGTATGTGTGACGGGATACAGCGCAGCAGGGTAGGGATTGATTCCCATTGCCTTGAGTTGCACTAGTTTTTCTCTTCGAATTTGTTCCTGTTCCGACAAAACTGACATAGGTATTATTTTAATGCCCCAAATATACGGAATAGAAAGCAAGGTTTGGCTTTCGAATTTGCGAAACCCTGCGATTGTGTATCTTTGTTAAAAATCGAACATCTATTGAGTTTTTTTCGTGTATTATTAGCAATTGTATTTCCTCCTTTGGCGGTTTTGGACAAAGGATGCGGCTCGGTATTGATTGTGTTTTTGTTAACGCTCTGTGCGTGGGTTCCGGGAGTGATTGCCGCTCTGGTTATATTGAACAACCCCGATAACTCATAGCAGGTATGACTGTTTCAGCTGCTCCTAAAAAAAACAAAACGGTTTTATTGCAAGACTTGGGTTTGATGGATTACAAAGAAGCCTGGGATTTTCAAGAATCCTTGTTTCAGGAAGTTGTCAAAACCAAAATGAACAACCGCCGTTCGCAGACCCATCAACCGACTCAAAACCATTTGTTGCTCGTCGAACACCCGCATGTATATACGCTGGGCAAGAGCGGTGATATCGACCATTTATTGATCAACAACAAGCAGTTGGCCGACAAAAACGCTGCGTTTTATAAAATCAATCGGGGAGGAGACATTACCTATCACGGTCCAGGCCAAATGGTGGTGTATCCTATTTTGGATTTGGATAATTTTTTCACAGACATTCACAAATACCTCCGCTTGCTCGAAGAGGCGGCTATTTTGACTTTGGCAGACTTTGGCATTACGGCAACTCGAAGTACTGGAGAAACAGGCGTTTGGCTCGATGTGGGAACGCCCTTTGCTCGAAAAATTTGCGCATTGGGTGTTAAGGCAAGTCGTTGGGTTACCATGCACGGATTGGCACTCAATATACAACCCGACTTGGGGTATTTTGATCATATTGTACCCTGCGGCATTCAAGGAAAAGCCGTTACCTCAATGGCGGTGGAATGCAACTCGACTACAATGGATACACAAAAGGTTAAAAACCGTTTTGTATCTCATTTCCAAGAATTGTTTGGGGCGCAGTTGGATACAAATTTCTAGAACTCGTACACCAACACCCTATCGGAATCACCCTGAACGGCAAAACGAATACCGCCTTTTGAGCTAGCAGCTGTCATGCTTACGGCATGGGATCCATACACTGGGAAGTTGGGAAGCAACTGCGCATTGGCATCGTACAGATATACTTTTTTGGCCTGCCGATCGGTGACTGCTACATAGGTTTTGTTGTGAATCACAAAAATCTTGGGAGCCGTATAGGCGCCAAATTCGAGTTCTACGGTTTGGCCGTTGATGGTCAATAAATTTTCAGAAAGCATCGCCAAGGTTTGATTATTGGCATCCATTCTATAAGGCGTTTCGAGAGGCAGCGTGGTTTTATACACCTTGCCTTGCGTACTTATCTGAATCAATTGCTGCTTGGCATCAATGGTGGTAAATCGGTTTTTGTGAACATACACATCGTTTTCAAACAACTGAATGTTTTGCTTGTTTTGAATACGAACGGCTCCTTTTCGGTTCAAAATTTCGAGGGGCGCATTTCGGCTTCCCAATACAATATAGTCTTTGGATCCAATTCGAAAATGCTTGGGTGCAAACAACACAGGTTTTTTTGTTTTTGTTTTTGAAAATCCACGAACGGCTTTCATTTTTTGATCAAACATTTGAACGCGATTGTCCTGGGTCAACAACAAGCGGTAATTTCTGTTTCGATCATAATCAAACACAGCCAATGGAAGCGGCGGAGTTCCTTTTTGAAACGATTCGCCAAATCCACGGACTTCTTTTCCATTTCGATCCAATACCAAAAACTCTTTTTCGGTTGTAAAAGCCAGTTGAAGCCTTCCGTTTTTGAACAAATCTATTTGGAAAATCGATCCTTGAACGGCAGCTGAAAGCTGTTTTTTCCAGATCAATTTCCCTTGATGCGAAATCAGGTACAAAGCATGATTTTGATCCTGCACTACCCATTCTTTTTCTTTGGTTCGGTGATTGACTACCGATTGGGGTTGCATCGCAATCGGGGCTTCCAGCGTGTAGCTAAATCGTTGCGAAACCTTTTGCGATTCTTTTGATTTGGGCAATGCTTTGCGTAGCGAAAAATACAGATGAGCAACTCCTTGTTCCAAGGTTCCCTGCAATATCAAATACGGTGTTTTTGAAAAGTCAGCGGCTTTTAATGGCTTTTGAAGTGCCTCACTGAGTTGAGAAACCAACCGGTTTTGAAACTTGGGTTGAAGCCCCATCAATACAAACGAATTTTCTTCGGGCAATTGTTTTTTTATGGCTGCAAACGAATCGGATTTGTTGAGTGTTGTCCCATTTTGAAAATGAGTGATGATAGATTCTACGGCATTTTTATGGGCACTTGCCACCAAAATATTGTCAATAAATGCAAAATGATTTGAGAAAGAATCCTCAAACAAAGGAACGGATAGGGAATCGTTTGTTAACGATTGCAATTCATAGTCCCGATAGGTTTCTTTGTTAAAATCGAATCGTTGAAGGTGTTGTTTGATACCATCGATGTTCTTAAAGCGAACCGCAAAAGCGGTTGCATTTGCGGAATGAATGGCGGTAATTTCTGTCGCTTCAACCCACAACGAGTCCACTTCCGACAAGCCTTGGTTGCGGGAAATTCGGTAGGTATTTACATTATCAACATATGCATCGTACAAAAACGAATACGATTGAAAAGCTTCGCTTTGCTCGGGAATCACCGCATCGGTTTCAAAAGCCGTTGGTGGCATATTATTGAGTAAATTGATTTTTCGAGCAAGTGAATCTTGAACAATGGCAGAGCCACTTCCATAGACGCCCTCTGGAGACAATTCTATTTCTAGCAAACTCCAATCCGAAAGCTCGTTAAACAGTAGCGGTGCTGTTGCAAACTTTCCCGCTGCGTAGTTCGAAAAATCTTCGTGAATCATCAGTGAAAAAAAACTGTCGTTTGATTGGTACAGTTTCTCAAAATTATCAGACAACAATTCTCTGTTTTTGGTGCGTGTTCGGATGCTATTTTCTATCAAAAGCTGAGACGGAGAAAGCAGTTGAGCCCCATCGAGGTGAGTTTGAAAAACAACGCTTTCTTTAACCACCATTTTTTCAATCAATTGATTGTTGTAATACATCGAATCTCGCTCCATGGGAGCCAATGTATCAACTTCAAACGGACGAATTAGCACATAAGAAAGTTGATTTTTCCCTACCGAATGATAACTGATCACGGCAGGTGCATGATGGGAATTGGGTAGGTTTTTGGGAAGTAATTCTTTAAAAAAAAGGGAAAGCTCTTCCAAAAAATGAGTGTTGCTCATTTGGCTTTGCACAGAGGCCAAGTCGGAGGTTTTTACAACAACCAACGGATTGGGAGGAATATAATCAATCAGTTCCTTTTTGGAGTGGGGAGCATATTCGCAGGCTACAATCAGTAAAATTCCAATAAGACCAATTTTTATTTTCATCACTTACTATTTATTTTTTAACGACCTTCTTTTTTTGAACAAAAAAACGAGTTTTCAAAGGAGCATATCATGGAATGAGGCAAACCGAATTATAGATTCCGTTTGTACAAAAGTAAGAAACTCAAAACTCAATTTCCAACTGATTGGGTAGCAATTGAAAGCTTTTTCTGTGTTCGCTTGTGGAGCCGTGTTTTCGAATGGCCAATCGGTGTGCTTTTGTGGGGTATCCTTTGTTGTTTTCCCATTGGTAGTGCGGGTATTTTTGAGCTAGCGTTTTCATAAAATCATCTCGATAGGTTTTTGCCAAAACCGATGCGGCTGCAATGTTTAAAAATCGAGCGTCTCCTTTTACCATACATTCGTATGGGATATCCTGGTAGGGTTTGAAACGATTGCCATCCACCAACACAAATTCGGGACGCAAACGGAGTTTGTCTATGGCTTTGTGCATCGCCAAAATGGAAGCATTGAGGATGTTGATTTCGTCAATTTTTTTTGGTTGGATGTGAGCTACACCAAAAGCCAATGCTTCCGCTTCTATAATCGGCCGAAGGAGTTCTCGCTTTTTTTCAGAAAGCTGTTTGGAGTCGTTCAAGAGCGGATGTCGAAAGTCTTTAGGCAATATTACCGCTGCTGCGGTAACCGGGCCTGCCAAACATCCGCGCCCAGCCTCGTCTGTTCCACATTCGATATGCTCCGAAAAATAAGGCTTTAACACTGTTGGAGTTTTCACAAATGTATAAAAATTTACCCGTTACATATTTTCTCAGGAGCATTCTATAGATAAGTGGCAAAATTGATACCTTTGTCGCAAATCAAAATTTTGTATGCGTACCCAATACTTCTTATTTTTAACGCTGTTTTTGACCTCGTCTTTTGTAATGGCTCAAGGGCGCCCTTTTGTTGAAAAGAAACCCTCTAGGAACCCAGAATTGAATACGAGAACCCTACAAAATGACTCCGTTCCGGGATTTACTTCATCACCAAATTCGGTCATTTCTAAAGATAAAAAGCCGCCGGTTACAGATTACAAAATCATTTCTGTAGATCGGGACACTACCTTTGTAGATACTTCCTTAACCATCCGAAAAGAATATCGCTTTAACTATTTGCGAAAAGATACGTTTGAATTGTTGCGCTTTTCTAATACAGGACAAACCTACAATCGATTGTCGTTAGCAAAGGTTTCGAACTCCATTTTTCCAACAATGGGCTTTGCTGCCAAACAGTTTCCATATACTGCTGCTGACGAGGTTACGTATTATGAAGTTCCCACTCCCTTTACGGAAATGTTTTACAAAACGGTTATGGAACAAGGACAAACGACAGACATTCTATTTACGACCAATACCTCACCGCGGTTTAATTTTTCAATTTCTTTTAAAGGAATACGATCTTTGGGTAAATACCAACACATTCTTACCAGCGGAGGGCAGTTTCGTTTTACATCCAACTATCGATCTCCCAACGAACGCTATTTTCTGCGATTTCATTACGAAAATCAACACAGCGATCAAGAAGAGAACGGAGGTCTTACTGCCGAATCTGTAACCGATTTTGAGTCTGAAGACAAAGAGTTTGATGAGCGCGCAAAACTATCCGTCGAATACGAAGATGCGGTCAATGGTTTCAATTCCAAACGCTATTTTTTGGATCATTTCTATGAATTGACTCCAAAAAAAGACAGCCTCTCGCGTTCTATACTTTCTGTAGGACATCGATTTGAATACCAATCCAACACAAATTTTTTCTTTCAGTCTGGGGCGTATACTCCCTATGGCGATTTGGTTACAGACGCAACGACTGTTTCTGACCGTACAGAATTGCGAACAACCGAAAATAGCTTTTACGGACGTTTCGATTCGGATGTGTTGGGGCAATTGGAAGCAAAATGGACGCAATACAATTACAAGTATAATATTGTAGATACGTTAGTTACCGCAAACCAATTCGATAAGCGTATTGAGGCAAATGAATCTGCTTTGAGCGGCTCTTGGCAAAACAAAATAGCCAACATTGACTTGAACGCATCTTTTTCCAAAAGTTTGGGAGGAATCCGTGGCGGCGATCGGCTGTCGGTCGAAGCTCAACTGCCAATTTTTCAAAAAATAATTCTGAATGCAGGAATGAATCGTTCCGTTCAGCACCCTGGATTTTCATTTGAACGTTACCAAAGCGATTATTCGTCTTTTGATTGGCAACTCGACCCAAAAATGGTTCGAACTACCCAATTGCATGCATCAGCTAATGTTCCGTATGTCGGAAAATTATCAGGTTCCGTATCCAATATCGAAAACCATTCGTATTTCAAACAAACACCTTTAGCCGATACTTCCGTTCCATCCTTGTTGGTAAGTCCAACACAAGCGGATGCTTCCATTCAGCACTTAAAACTCACTTGGAACCAAGAGTTTCGTTTTTGGAGATTTGCACTTGACAATACGGTGATGTATCAGAATGTAACACAAGACGCCGCAATTTTGAACGTTCCTGAAATAGTAACACGCAACACCTTCTATTATTCAGACACATTGTTTGAAGGAAGAATGTTTTTGCAAACAGGGGTTACGTTCAACTATTTTACCAAATACTATATGAACGGATACCATCCGGTAATCGGAGAATTTTATTCACAAAGCGACACCCAATACGGAGGATTCCCTTTGATTGATTTGTTTGTAAATGCCAAAGTTCGACAAACACGATTGTACATTAAAGCGGAACATATGAATTCTGGATTCACAGGAAATACTTTTTACAGTGCTCCCGGATATCCTTACCGCGATTACATCATTCGCTTTGGGCTGGTGTGGAATTTCTTTATGTAAAAATGAGCTAAACCGAGGGTAAATCTCCCTTTTCTTTGGTTGGAAGCGTTGAACTTCCCATTAAAAACGTATCGATTTGATGAGCGGCTTCGCGTCCTTCTGAAATTGCCCAGACAATCAAAGATTGACCTCTTCGAATATCACCCGCAGCAAAAATGTTTGGAACATTGGTTTGGTATCCGTTCGCTTTGACATTGGTACGCTCGTCAGTTTCGATTCCCAGTTGATCAACCAGTGTGTTTTCTGGACCTAAAAATCCTAAGGCCAACAACGCCATATCACAAGGCCATTGTTTTTCAGAACCGGGTTTTTCTTTAAGCTCGGGACGTTGTCCGGGAGTTTTGACCCATTCAACTTCCACGGTTTTCAATCCAATAACGTTTCCGTCTTTGTCCCCAATAAATTCTTTTGTTAAAATACTCCACTCTCTATGAATCCCTTCTTCATGCGAAGAACTGGTTTTGAGTTTGAAGGGCCAAAAAGGCCAAGGGTGCTCTTCAGTACGGTCTTTGGAAGGCATCGGCATAATTTCAAAATTGGTTACCGAATTAGCCCCATGACGATTGGAAGTTCCTATACAGTCAGATCCTGTATCACCTCCTCCAATAACAATCACATCTTTTCCATTAGCATTCAAATCTGCAGTTGTTTTGGCTGCTTTATCCACCACTTGATTTTGTAATTTCAAGAAATCCATCGCCTGAACAACTCCTTTAAGGTCGGATCCTGGAATGGGAAGCGGTCTTCTGACCGTTGCACCTCCAGAAAGTAGTACAGCATCAAATTCATTGAGTTTTTCTGCGGGATAATTCTTGCCCACTTCAATGCCTGTTTTGATAATAATGCCTTCTTTAACCAAAATTTTCACACGACGATCGATTACATTTTTTTCCATTTTAAAATCAGGAATTCCATAACGTAACAACCCGCCAACCTTTTCATCTCTTTCAAACAAGGTAACGGTGTGTCCTGCTCGATTGAGCTGTTGGGCGGCTGCCAAACCGGCGGGTCCAGAACCTACAACAGCTACCTTTTTGCCTGTTCGAGAGGTTGGAGGAGAGGGTTTTATCCATCCTTCGCTAAAGCCACGCTCTACAATGTATTTTTCAATCAACTCAATGGAAACGGGTGGATTGATAATCCCCAGTACACAAGCCGCTTCACAAGGAGCTGGACACAAACGTCCCGTAAATTCAGGAAAATTGTTTGTGGAATGTAAAATTCGAAGGGCTTTCTGCCATTCGTTGTTGTAAACAGCATCGTTAAAGTCAGGAATCAAGTTTCCTAACGGGCACCCACTGTGACAAAAAGGAACGCCACAATCCATGCAACGACCGCCTTGCTCTTTGAGTTTTTCTTCCGAGGGAGCAACCGTAAATTCTTTATAATTCTGAACACGTTCTTCTACGGGAAGATTGCTTTCGTCTTCTCGATTGTATTCTAAAAATCCTCTTAATTTTCCCATGATTTTATTTTGTTTCAGCCAGTTTTTCTGCTTCCAAACGCGCCAAAGCTCGTTTGTAGTCGGTTGGCATAATCTTTATAAAGTTTTTAATGCTTGTATCCCAATCGGACAAAATTCTAGCTCCCAATTCACTTTCCGTATGGCGTACATGATTTTCAATCAATTGTTTGAGTTGCTCTTTGTCATTGGAAGAAAGATCCTCCAGCCCAATCATTTCCATATTGAAATTTCGATCGTCAAAGGTTCCGTCTTCTGAGTATAGATAGGCAATTCCACCACTCATTCCAGCGGCAAAATTTCGACCTGTTTTTCCGAGTATTACAGCAACTCCTCCCGTCATGTATTCACAACAGTGATCACCCACACCTTCAACAACCGCTGTAGCTCCTGAGTTACGAACACAAAAACGCTCTCCGGCAATTCCATTGATATAGGCTTCGCCGTTAATTGCTCCATACAAAGAAACATTTCCAGTAATGATGTTGTCCTCAGCTTTGAAAGTGGCCTCTTTGGGTGTTTTCACAATCAATGTAGCTCCAGAAAGTCCTTTTCCAAAATAATCGTTGGTATTTCCATCGACCTTCATTGTTAATCCACGTGTGGCAAATGCTCCGAAACTTTGTCCTGCAGAACCCTTAAAATTCAACTCCAACGTATCTTCAGGCAATCCTTTAGAACCGTGAATTTTAGAAATTTCGTTGCTCAAAATAGCTCCTACAGCACGATCGGTGTTTTTGATAGAATACGAAAGTGAAGTTTTTTCAAGTTTTTCGATAGCCGCTTTGGCTTCTTTAACAATTGTCATATCCAACACATTGTCCAACTCATGATCTTGAGAGGTTTTGTTTCGTAGAGAAATGTCTTCGCCTACATTGGGCTTGTATAGAATATTGGACAAGTCCACGCCTTGTGCTTTATAGTGCTCTATGGCAGAATTCATATTCAATTTTTGACTTTGCCCTACCATTTCGTCAATCGTTTTAAACCCTAATTGTGCCATGATTTGTCGAAGTTCTTCGGCTACAAAGTGCATAAAGTTGATAACGTTTTCAGGAGTCCCTTTGAAGTTTTTTCGCAGTTCTGGATCTTGGGTTGCGATTCCTACAGGACAAGTGTTGAGGTGACAAGCGCGCATCATAATGCATCCAGAAGCAACAAGTGGCGCCGTTGAAAATCCAAATTCTTCTGCACCTAATAGACAGGCTACTGCTACATCGCGGCCCGTTTTGAGCTGACCGTCGCATTCCATGACCACACGTCCGCGAAGATCATTCATGACTAGAGTTTGCTGTGCTTCCGCAATTCCCAATTCCCATGGCAAACCAGCGTGTTTTAGAGAAGTAAGCGGAGAAGCTCCAGTACCACCGTCAAATCCAGAAATTAAGATAACATCGGCTTTGGCTTTGGCTACCCCTGCGGCAATTGTACCCACACCCACTTCAGAAACCAACTTCACATTGATACGTGCTTCGCGATTGGCATTTTTTAAATCGTAAATCAATTGCGCCAAATCTTCGATCGAATAGATGTCGTGATGAGGTGGTGGAGAAATAAGTCCTACATAAGGCGTTGAATTTCGCACTTTTGCAATGAGCGGGTTTACTTTTGGACCAGGAAGTTGTCCTCCTTCGCCTGGCTTGGCGCCTTGCGCCATTTTAATCTGTATTTCTTTAGCGCTGCTCAAATAATGTGAGGAAACACCAAAGCGTCCTGAAGCGACTTGTTTGATAGCACTGTTTTTCCAATCTCCATTGGGTTGTTTGATGAAGCGAGCTTCGTCTTCGCCTCCCTCTCCAGAGTTGCTTTTTCCTCCTAGCTTGTTCATCGCTAGGGCCAAATTTTCATGGGCTTCGGCGCTAATAGATCCGTAAGACATGGCTCCGGTTTTGAAGCGTTTTACGATTTCTGTCCAAGGTTCTACTTCCTCCAAAGGAATCGGATCAAAGTCAGAAAATTCAAACATGCCTCTTAGAGTCATCAATTGCTCACTCTGTTTGTTGATCAAATCAGAGTAAACCTCATACGTTTCGTATTTGTTTTGCCGAACAGCTTGTTGAAGTTTGGAAATAGTAGCTGGATTGAACATGTGAGCTTCCCCGCTTCTTCTCCATCGATAGCTACCCCCAATTTCCAAGTCCATGGTTCCTTCGACGGCCAAAGACTTGTAGGCACTGTGGTGAAGTTTTGAAATTTCTTTTTCTACTTCATAAAGACCAATTCCTTCAATTCGTGTGGGTGTATTGGTAAAGTATTTATTTATAAATTTTTCATTCAAACCTAGGGCTTCAAATATTTGAGATCCTCGGTAGGAAAGCAAAGTGGAAATCCCAATTTTATTCATAATCTTAATAATACCCTTTGCAATGGCTTTATTAAAATTATCAATGGCATTTTCAACAGTAATATTGTGTAGTTTTTTGTTTTCTACTTGATAGGTAATGATTTCATTAACCATGTAGGGATTAATAGCACTAGCTCCGTATCCGAAAAGAACGGCAAAATGATGCGGTTCACGAGGCTCAGCAGATTCGATAATAATTCCAAACTTGGAACGAATTTTTTGGCTGATACTGGAGTGGTGAACATACGAACAGGCCAGTGCCATAGGAATTGGTGCCATGGATTTTGAGACACCTCGATCAGAGAGAATCACAATATTGACGCCATCCTCAACGGCTATTTTAACTTCTTTGACGATTTTATCCAATGCTTTTTCAAGACCGTTAAGCCCTTTTTTGATAGGATACAGACAGCTTATGGATACGGTGCTGAAATCTTTATGTTCAATGAATTTTATCTTATCCAAATCCTCGTTGGAAATCACAGGGTTTTGGATTTTCAATTTTTTACACTGATCAGGAATTAAATCAAACAAGTTAATATCGCTACCGAGCGTTAAACTGGTGTCGGTTACAATTTCTTCACGAATTCCATCCAAAGGAGGGTTTGTAACTTGGGCAAATAACTGTTTGAAATAGTTGTAAAGCAGTTGTGGTTTGTTCGATAAAACAGCAAGTGGAGTATCGGTTCCCATAGATCCAATAGCCTCTTTTCCCAAAGAACTCATTGGATTGATAAGGGTTTTTATATCCTCTTCGGTATATCCAAAGGTTTTAAGTCTCTTTTCAAACGGTTCAGATTCTATGGGAGTATTGTTCCCTGTGTAGGCAACATCTTTAAGTTTCAATAAATTTTCGTCAAGCCATTTTTTATAGGGTTTTTCAGAAGTTACCATCGACTTGATTTCCTCGTCTTCTACAATACGCCCTTCATTCATGTTTACTAAAAACATCTTTCCTGGTTCCAATCGACCGTGTTGAATCACGTTTTCAGGAGCGATTTCTGTGACTCCTGTTTCGGAAGCCATGACTACATAGCCATCTTTGGTTACGGTATAGCGCGAAGGACGCAATCCGTTTCGATCCAACAAGGCTCCGATAAATTTTCCGTCTGTAAACGGAATGGAGGCAGGGCCGTCCCAAGGCTCCATAATACAAGCATTGTATTCGTAGAAAGCTTTTTTCTCATCTGACATGGAGTGGTGCTTTTCCCAAGCTTCTGGAACCATCATCATCATTACTTCTGGCAGTGATCTTCCAGTAGCTATGAGCAACTCAACCACCATATCCATTGAGGAAGAGTCTGATTTTCCTTCAAGTATTGTGGGAAGAATTTTTTTAATATCATCTCCAAACAAATCGCTCTCTAACAATTCTTCACGAGCTTTCATTCGGCTGTAATTTCCTTTGAACGTATTAATTTCACCGTTATGGCACATGTATCTAAAAGGTTGTGCTAAATCCCATGTTGGGAAGGTATTGGTGGAAAATCGTTGATGAACCAATGCCAATCGAGTCACTAGCTTGGGTTCGTTCAAATCGAGATAATATTTTTGAATATCTTCAGGAACTAATAAGCCTTTGTAGATAAGTGTTCTTGTATGTAAGCTTGTTAAATAAAAATAAGTTTTTTGAGACAATTTGGTTCCGTAAACCGCATGTTCTGCTTTTTTTCGAGCAATAAAAAGTTTGATATTGAATTCAGCTTCGGTAAGCTCTAATTCATTTTTACCAACAAATATTTGACAAATGACAGGCTCTGTTTGGGCCGCGATTTTTCCGACTACGTTTTTGTCGACAGGAACTTCTCTCCAACCAAGAATTGAAAGCCCTTGATCCGTAATTTCTTTTTCAAAAGTATCGATGCAAAATTGGCGTTGATTTGATTTCTGGGGGAGAAAAACCATTCCTACTGCATATTCTTGCGGATCAGGCAAAACAAAATCACAATTGAGTTTTAAAAAATCATGAGGAATTTCAATCAATATTCCAGCACCATCTCCTGTTTTTCCATCAGCGCTAACGGCGCCTCTGTGCTCTAATTTGACAAGAATATCAAGAGCTTTATGAATAATATCGTTTGTTTTTTCTCCTTGTAAACTACAAATAAATCCCGCGCCACAGTTATCGTGTTCGAAATTTGGAGAATATAAGCCTTGTTTTGGTGGAAGCATCTTTTTTTAATTTTTACAAAAATAAACTATCAATTGCGGATTTCATATTTGTTAGCAAACAAAAACACTCATAATACAAACTCTACAATTTGCAGATGTGGTTTTTGATAGATTGCTAATATTACCCTTTAATATTGATAATTTGATGAGTTTTTAATTTCAAAAACTTGTTAATCTAATTTGGAGTAGGCAAATCTAATGAATTTATAAGTTTTTTAAAACAAACCCCTATAAATAAAGGGTATGTTTATGCAAACAACCCATATCTTTATATAATATTTTTTTAAAGAGGGGTTGTACTTCAAATTATAGAGTTATAATTATTGCAAAATTATTTTTATAAAGGAAGTTAAAATATGTAAAACACACTTGTTAAATCTATTTCCCTGATTATATTTGCTTTTTGTTGATACCAACTAAACTTATTTTATGGAAACCCTTATCATTATCGTTTTTGTTTTAGGCTATTTGGCCATTACCTTAGAACATAATTTAAAGTTAGACAAACTTATTCCAGCATTGGCAATGATGGCAATTTTGTGGGCAATGATTGCATTGACACATATGGATGTTTTTGAAGTAAACACCACGCTTCTAGAGCTCGAGCCGACTCATTTAGAAGAAATTTTATTGCATCATCTTGGAAAAACTGCAGAAATTTTAGTCTTTCTTTTGGGTGCAATGACTATTGTTGAAATCATTGATTATTTCAATGGGTTCGCAACAATTAAAAATTATATTCATACAAGGAAAAAAACAAAATTGTTGTGGATATTTTCAATTTTAGCGTTTATTCTATCTGCAATTATTGATAATCTTACCGCGACTATTGTTCTTATTACCATTCTTCAGAAAATTATAAAAGATCGCGATTCTCGTTTGTGGTTTGCAGGACTTATTGTTATTGCAGCTAATGCGGGAGGCGCCTGGTCTCCCATTGGGGATGTTACTACTACAATGCTTTGGATTGGCGACAAAGTGAGTACAGTAGAACTTATTAAGTTTGTGCTTATTCCTTCCATTGTATGTATGGCGATACCCACGGTGCTCGCTTCTCGATTGAAAGTTTTCAAAGGGGAACTGCCTGCTATTACTGAAGACGGTACTGAAAATACTTCAAAATTTGGAGGAACTATGCTTTATCTTGGATTGGGATCCATCTTGTTTGTACCCATTTTTAAAACAATCACCCATTTACCACCCTATGTAGGAATGATGCTTTCTTTGGCTGTAGTAGCTACTTTTGCGGAAATATACAGTCGAACCAAATTTAGTTTGACTGAAATTGATTCTGAAAGCGACGCGGCGGCACACCATAGCCCTGTTCATACATCACTCTCTAAAATCGAGCTTCCTAGCATTTTATTTTTCTTGGGAATTTTAATGGCCGTAGGAGCTTTGGAATCGTTAGGAATTTTGTTTGAATTTGCTCAAGACATGAACACTGCCATACCCAATACAGATATTGTAGTTTTTCTGTTAGGAATTGGATCGGCAATTATTGACAATGTTCCATTGGTTGCTGCCAGTATGGGAATGTTTGCGGAACCTATTGATCATCCGCTTTGGCATTTCATTGCCTTTTCTGCAGGTACAGGGGGGAGTATGCTTATTATTGGATCTGCTGCAGGAGTCGTTGCGATGGGCATGGAGAAAATCGATTTTGTTTGGTATCTCAAAAAAATCAGCTGGCTAGCTTTTGTCGGTTTTTTGGCAGGATCTTTTGTTTTTATCGCTCTTAGATTTTTCATTCTAGGATAATGAACTATGCTCAAACAATTGATTGGTTGTTTGAGAAGTTGCCGATGTATCAGCGGCAAGGTGCTGCTAGTTATAAGCCAAATTTGGATCGTATTCACGATTTGTGTGAATACTTGAGCCAACCGCATAAAAAATTCCCTTCCATTCATGTAGCAGGAACCAACGGAAAAGGTTCTACATGCCATATGATAGCATCGATTTTGCAAACAGCAGGTTATAAAGTGGGGCTTTATACTTCGCCCCATCTTCAGGACTTTAGAGAGCGCATTCGGTTGGATGGGAAAAAAATTTCAAAGCAAAATGTAATCGATTTTGTTGCGCAACATCAACCCTATTTTGAGACCCATCAAATGTCATTTTTTGAAATGACTGTGGGTATGGCATTCGATTTTTTTTCCAACCAATCGGTTGATATAGCCGTTATTGAAGTCGGTTTAGGAGGTCGACTCGATGCTACCAATGTCCTAACGCCTGAAGTTAGTGTTATCACTAATATTGGACTGGATCATACGCAGTTTTTAGGAAATTCATTGGAGGAAATCGCTCAAGAAAAAGCTGGGATTATTAAAAAAAACACGCCAGTTGTTATCGGTGAGTTTCAAAAGGAAACATTCCCAGTATTTCAAAAAATTGCTCATCAAAACAATGCCCCTCTTTTTCTTGCTTCTGAAAGTGTTTCCGAGAATTTCCCAACCGATTTACAAGGAAATTATCAATTGAAAAATAGGCAATCAGCAATCCAGGCGGTTCGTTTGTTAAGGCAGTTTACTGTTTCGGAATCTCAAATAAAGTTGGGGCTACAGCAAGTGGTTTCTCAAACAGGATTGAAAGGAAGGTGGTCCGTTTTGGGTCATTCCCCCAAAATAATTTGCGATGTTGCTCATAACTATGAGGGTTTGTCTTTGGTAATGAGTCAAATCAGGGAAGAATCGTTTGAGAGGCTTCACATTGTTTTTGGAAGTGTTTCGGATAAAAGCCTCGATCGTATTTTTTCGATCTTACCTAAAGACGCTCAGTATTATTTTTGTGCTCCGGCTATTTCTCGCGCAATGCCTGTATCTGTTTTGGAAAGAAAAGCGCAGGAATTAGATCTTTCTAGTCAAACTTTTGAAAGCGTAATTGAAGCGTATCGCTCTGCACTCCATAATGCTCTGCCTAACGAACTTGTATTTGTTGGGGGAAGTACTTTTGTTGTTGCTGAAATCGATTGATTTTTATTAAAAAACGTTTTGTTATTCAGAAAAACGAATCTATATTTGCACACCTTTTGGGGCGATTAGCTCAGTTGGTTTAGAGCACTTGGTTTACACCCAAGGGGTCGGGGGTTCGAATCCCTCATCGCCCACTTTATTTGAAATCCTGATGATTTTTTCGTCAGGATTTTTTTTGAAAAAAATCGTATTTTATTTTATAAAAAAACCCTAGCATTTGCCAGGGTTTGATTTTTTTTAAAAATGCGATACGTTTAAAAACCTCCAAAAAGTTTTGCCATTTTTTCTTTTTCTTCTTCAGCAAGAACTTTGTCAACAAGAATACGCCCGCTGTGTTCGTCTGTGATAATTTTTTTACGTGAAGCAATCTCAAGTTGAACCTGAGGCGGAATGGTAAAGAATGATCCTGCAGAAGCACCTCGTTCAACGGGAACAACTGCCAATCCATTGCGAACACTTGCGCGAATCTTTCGATAAGAAGTTGCTAAGCGTTCCTCAATTTTCTTTTCAAATTCTTCTGACTTTGATTGGAGCAATTCTTCTTCTTTTTGAGTTTCAGCCATAATGGCGTCCAATTCATCCTTTTTGTGTTTCAAGTGATTAGAGCGTTGATCCAAGCGTTCTTGTGTTTGAACGATTGTGTCTTTTTTGAGTTCAATTTGCGCTTTGGCTTCTTTGATTTTCTTTTCAGACAATTGGATTTCCAATTCTTGAAATTCAATTTCTTTATTTAGCGATTCAAAAGCACGATTGTTTCGAACGTTTTTTTGTTGTTCGTTGTACTTTTTGATAAGTGCTTTTGAGTTTTCAATATTTTCCTTCTTGGTTTTGATATCGGAATTGATATCCTCCAACTCTGTATTTATTTTTTCAAGTCGTTTGGTAAGTCCAGCTACTTCATCTTCCAAGTCTTCAACTTCCAAAGGAAGTTCTCCCCGAACATTTCGAATTTCATCGATGCGAGCATCAATGAGTTGTAAATCATACAAGGCTCTTAGGCGCTCTTCTACAGTGACTTCTTTTTTCTTACTCATATTTTAAGAATAGTTAACCGGATTTGTGTTTGTTTCAGACAAAACGAATGCAAAATTAGGCATTTTTTTTGTAAGATAGTCCATCATTAATTTTTTTGTAAACTGCTCACTTTCAAAATGGCCAATATCCATTACTACCAATCGGTTTTCTGCTTTAAAAAAATCGTGATATTTTAAATCAGATGTAATCAGTACATCTGCTCTCTTTTGCAACGCCTTTTCAATAGCAAAACTTCCAGAACCTCCCAAAACAGCCACTTTTTGAATGGATTTTCCTAACAATTGAGAATGACGAATCAAGGGTGTTTTCATTCGATTTTTTACAAAATCTAAAAATTCAGTTTCAGCCAAAGGTTGGGATAATTCACCCACCATACCCATACCAATTTTTTGATACGTATTCTCCAATGCAGTCAATTCGTAGGCGACTTCTTCATAGGGATGAGTTTTGAACAATGTCGAAAGTACTTTGGATTGAAGGTGCTTGGGAAACGTCAAGTTCAGATTGGCTTCGTTTTCTTGATGCCATTGGTTTTTTTTACCCAAGGTTGGGTTGCTTTGATCATTTCCGCGAAAACTACCTTTTCCTTGGTTAACAAAGCTGCATTGATCGTAATTGCCTAAATTACCAGCGCCCGCATCAAAAAGCGATTCACGAACAGCTTCCAAGGAATCTAAGGGAACGTAGGTTGATAGTTTTTGAAGGGTCCCTTGTTGGGGAATGAGAATACTGCGGTTGTTCAATCCCAATTGCTCACAAATTTGATGATTTACGCCATAAAAATGATTATCCAAAGCCGTATGAACAGCATATATGGCAATGTCATTTTTAATGGCTTTTTGGACAACCCGCTCTACATAATTAGCTCCAGTGATTTTTTTTAATCCTTCAAAAACAATAGGGTGGAAACTGATAATAAGATTGCAGTCTTTTTCGATAGCTTCCTCAATAACAGATTCTAAAGTATCTAGCGTAATTAAGGTTTTACTGACTTTGTTTTCAGAATTTCCAACAAGAAGTCCCACATTATCAAAGTCTTCAGCATAAGCTAACGGAGCCCATTTTTGCATTTCATCAATTACATCCTGAATTTTCATGAACACTATTTTTTTCAAATGTAAAATTTTTCAAATAAAACAAGCTAACAGTTTCTGTTTAATTGATCCTTTGAGGATTCGTTAAGTTTTTAAATCCTTAAGATGATTTTTGATATTAAATGTATATTTTCGTTTTGTGAATTATTCATGGAGAAAATTATTGTTTCCCTTTTCTTGGATCTACCAAGGGGCTACTTCCCTTCGAAACAAAGCTTTTGATTGGGGGGTTTTTGAAAGTAAGTCGTTTGGTATTCCCATTATTTGCGTTGGGAATTTGAGTGTGGGAGGCACAGGAAAAACACCCATGATTGAATGGTTGATTCGACACCTTTCAACCACTATGGAGGTTGCTGTTTTGAGTCGAGGATACAAACGCAATTCTTCGGGATTCCAGTTGTTTGACTCCCAATCATCGGCGGCTCAAATGGGTGATGAACCCTTTCAATTGGCACAAAAATATACAAACATAACTGTGGCAGTGGATGCCAATAGGCGCAATGGTATTGAACAATTGTTGCTACAACGTCCCCATGTGCAAGTGATATTGTTAGACGATGCTTTTCAGCACCGATGGGTAGCTTCGGATCTAAAAATCTTGTTAACTACTTACGACAATCCGTATCACAAAGATTGTGTTCTGCCTTCTGGAAATCTTCGGGAATCGCAGTCTGGAGCTCAGCGAGCTGACTTGATTGTAGTTACTAAGTGTCCCATAGAGTTGTCTAGCGAAATGCAATCAAATTTTAAAAATCAACTTGGGCTTCAATCGCATCAATCTTGTTTTTTTGCCACCATAGGGTATGCTTCTCGATTAAAGGGTGAAAATACACCCTTAGTGAGTGATTTTATCAAAAAGGAATTTGTGCTTGTAACCGGAATTGCCAATCCTTCCAATTTGATCCAATATTTGGATTCTTTGGATGCAAAATACACACACCTTTTGTTTTCAGATCACCATAATTTTTCCAAAGGAGATATCCATCGAATCCTTCAAACGGCGGGTCAAAAACCCATTTTGACTACTGAAAAAGATGCTGTTCGATTGCGATCTTTGCTTTCTGACAAATCACTTTTTGAATTACCAATAGAAACGGTCTTTCTCAATGATTCTGAGCCCTTGATTGCTACAATCAAACAGCATTTAGTCTGATTTTGCTTATTCAGAAGGCGATAACCACTTATAAATTATTCCTGCCAAAAGAGCCCCTGCTAAGGGTGCTACCCAAAACAGCCATAGTTGATCGATAGCCCAGCCTCCAGCAAAAACGGCTTGACTTGTACTTCTAGCTGGATTGACAGATGTATTGGTTATAGGAATACTAATGAGGTGAATCAAGGTCAATGCAAGTCCAATGGCCAATCCGGCAAAACCTTTGGGGGCTTTGGAATGCGTAGCGCCTAAAATGACCATTAAAAACATAAAAGTCATTACTATTTCTGTAACCAATGCCGCAATCATGCTGTATCCACCAGGGGAGTTAGCTCCATAGCCATTCGACGCAAGGGCTCCCAGATAGACATCGGGCTTTCCAGTTGCAATAACATACAGTATGGCGGCTCCTACAATACCTCCTATCACTTGAGCAATGATATAGGGAAGAACTTCTTTTCCAGGAAAATGCCCACCAATCCACAGTCCTAAAGTTACTGCCGGGTTGAGGTGACATCCTGAAATGTGCCCAATGGCGTATGCCATGGTTACGACCGTAAGTCCAAATGCAATTGCAACCCCAACAAATCCAATGCCTAAGCTAGGAAATGAAGCTGCTAATACGGCGCTTCCGCAACCGCCTAATACCAACCAAGAGGTGCCAATGCCCTCCGCAATCAATTTTTTCATTTTTGTGTGTTTTAAGGTTTATTATATCTATCGAATGAAACCAAATTCACATTCAAAACAACAAACGATACCACTACAAAAAAACATACAAGGGAAAGAAAAATTAGCATAGGCAGTGTTCATGTCAAGAAAAATGATTTGGGTTCATTTTAAACTACAAGATACTAATTTTTTTAAAAAAAAGAAACTAACTACAATCCAAATCGAAATGCATTATTGAATATGCTTGTGAGCTTTGTAAGATGATCGCACCAAAGCACCGCTTTCTACATGGCGAAAGCCCATTTCTTTTCCAAACACTTCGTATTTTTTAAACTGTTCGGGAGTAATGAATTCTTTGACAGGCAAATGTGTTTTGGAGGGCTGAAGGTATTGACCGATAGTTACAATATCTACCTGGGCATTTCTCAAGTCACGCATGGTTTGAAATACTTCTTCTTCGGTTTCTCCCAATCCCAACATGATTCCGGATTTTGTTCTTCGGACTCCTGCTTTTTTGAGGTAACGCAATACTTCAAGACTCCGATCGTATTGAGCTTGGATACGAACTTCGCGGGTTAGTCTTCGAACCGTTTCCATATTGTGTGAAACCACTTCGGGCATGACTTCTACGATACGATCCAGGTGCTTTTCATTTCCTTGAAAGTCAGGAATTAGGGTTTCCATAGTGGTATTGGGATTCATTCTTCGAACCGCTTTTACGGTTTCTGCCCAAATTAAGGTTCCCATATCTTTCAAATCATCTCGATCCACCGAAGTCAATACTGCATGTTTGATATTCATAATTTTAATAGAACGCGCCACTTTTTCGGGTTCGTCCCAATCTACAGTTTCGGGGCGGCCTGTTTGTACACCACAAAATCCACACGAGCGCGTGCATATGTTTCCTAGAATCATAAAGGTTGCTGTTCCTTCTCCCCAACATTCTCCCATATTAGGGCAACTTCCTGAGGTGCAAATGGTGTTGAGTTTGTACTTGTCAACCAATCCGCGGAGTTCGGTGTATTTTTTTCCAGTAGGGAGCTTTACACGAAGCCATTTAGGCTTATTAACTTTAGTACTTTTAGCGATAGCAACTGTTTCAGACATAGTCGTGTATTTCGGTGCAAATATACAAACAAAAGAGGAATCAATGCGCTATAAAATACTCAAATACCAAAAGCTAAATCCAAGTAAGAAAACAATTCCTAAAACACTTATAATTTTGATTAAAAGAGAAGGGCGCCATGCTTTTGGCGTGTGTTGACTGGTAATCAATCGAAGGTTTATGACAGCATAAAATGGAGCTGTTAAAAACGATAATACGGTGGCAATTTTTACCAGCAATCCCATTTCTGATAGAAAAAAAACAAGAACAATTAGGGTGCTAATAGCCAATATCGCAAGCCAAACAGTATATTTTTTTAGAAAAGAAAAATTCAAAAGTTCGCTGGTTTTTGCCATAGCGCGAGGAGAGGCGTCCAAACACGTAAGTGTAGTGCTAAACATGGTTGTAAAAGCGGCTAAGGCGATAATTACAAAAGCACCGCTCCCAAGATTTGTAGTGTATAAATCGATAAGTTGTTTTGAAAACGTTACTCCTTGATTGGAAAAAGTTTGCCCAGAGCCAAACATCACCAAAGCGCCGAGTGACAAAAAGCAAACTCCTAAAAATAGAGTGATTAGATACCCAATCTTAAAATCAATCATGTTTTTGTTTGGTGGTTTCGAAAGGGTTTTTTGCTTTTCAATAGTCCATAATGAATGCCAAACCGATACATCTAAGGGGGCTGGCATCCACCCCATAAAAGCTATTAAAAAGACCCATTGTGTATTGTTTTTTGGAAGCACTTGTGTCCATTCAATCGATGATTCATTGAAGCCGACTGCGGAAGCAACAGCTATAACTGTGGTTACGGTAAGAATACTAATGATAACCTTCATCACCGTATCCAATACTTTGTATTTTCCAATGATCAAAATGGCAAAACAAATAGCCGTAATTATAAAACACCACAAAGTAATATCGGTAGTGATGCCAAATAATTGAACTGCCAATCCAGCTGTAACGATGGTTACGGCTGCCTGAATGGTAACCATTGTTCCCAAACTCAACGCAAAATAAGCAAGTAAGACTCCTTTGCCGAGTTTTTGATATCCTTCGAGCAGGCTTTCGCCGGTTGCCATTGCATAGCGAGGTCCAAATTGAAAAAAGGGATATTTAAACAAATTAACTAACAATAAAGCCCACAACAACCCAAACCCAAAATCGGCTCCAGCACGAGTGGATTGAACCAAGTGAGAGACACCAATGGCAGCTCCAGCAAAAAGAAGTCCTGGGCCTAATTTTTTAAGAAAATTCATTGATTGTTTTGAATGATTTCTGCTAAAAGCTTTTTAGCACGAAGTAATTTAACTTTTACATTTCCAATGGGCTGTAGTGTTTTTTCAGCAATTTCCTTGTAAGTTAATTCATTGAAAAACCGCAACTGAATAACTTCCTGGTAATGAGGTTTTAGCTTTTTGATATTGGTTAACAACGTTGCCAAATTTTGTTCTGAAATCAATAAATCTTCTGGGCTCAAAGCTTCGTCGGGAACTTG
>JAURCF010000004.1 GCA_030828565.1 Flavobacteriaceae bacterium | reverse complement strand
GCGGGAGTAATCAAATTGATTTTGTTAGCATTCGAAAGGGCTTGTACTTTTTCGACCGAATCCAATGCACCTCGAAATTCTTTTCTACGATGAATCAGCGTGACTTCACTAGCTACATCAGCCAAAAATATAGCCCAATCCAAAGCCGAATCGCCTCCCCCAGCAATCGCTACCCGACGTCCCCGATACACTTGCGGATCTTTGATCATGTATTGTACTCCGTTGTCTTCATAAAACGAAAGGTTGTCGAGCAAAGGTTTTCGGGGTTCAAAACTCCCCAATCCACCCGCAATAGCAACAATCGGAGCCTTGTGCTGTGTGCCTTTATTGGTAGTAACCACAAACATTCCGTCTTCTAATTTCTCTAGGGTTTCAGCACGTTCTCCCAAAGTAAATCCGGGTTGAAAGGGTGCAATTTGGTCCATTAATTTATCGGTCAAATCGCCTGCCAAAATTTCGGGGTAGGCTGGGATATCGTAAATGGGTTTTTTGGGATAAATCTCAGAACATTGACCGCCGGGTTGAGGCAAAGCGTCAATCAAATGACATTTGAGTTTTAATAGTCCTGCTTCAAACACCGTAAAAAGCCCCGTAGGACCCGCTCCAATAATTAGAATGTCTGTTTGAATCATGCTTCAATATTGATTACTTCCGTAATTTGAGGGGCGTATTTTTTAATGGTCATTTCTACTCCCGATTTTAGGGTCATTTGATTGACCGAACACCCTACACAAGCCCCGTGAAGTTGTACTTTTACAGTATTGTTTTCAATCGAAATCAACGAAATATTGCCTCCATCGGATTCTAAAAAAGGACGGATTTCCGCCAATGCTTTTTCTACAAGTTGTTGCAATTCAATAGCTTCCATAGGATTATTTTTTAACAGCAGAACAGCCTGCCATAGTCGTTATTTTAACAGCCTCAGTGGGTGGTAAATCTTCGTTTCTCATTACCAATTCCGACACCATATTTTGCGTCAATTTTTCGAAAGCATTGGCAATGGGTGTGTTTTCTTGCAATGATGCTGGACGCCCCAAATCAGCTGCCTCTCGGAGACTTTGGACCAAAGGAACTTCACCCAAAAATGGAATGGAAAGATCGTTGGCTAAATTTTTGGCCCCCTCTTTTCCAAAAATATAATACTTGTTATTTGGCAGCTCCTTAGGCGTGAAATAGGCCATATTTTCGACAACTCCCAAAACAGGCACGTTGATGCTTTCTTGTTGGAACATGGCAACTCCTTTTTGGGCATCTGCCAATGCAATGGGTTGTGGAGTGCTTACCACTACCGCTCCCGTAATAGGAAGCGATTGCATAATGCTTAAATGAATATCTCCTGTTCCTGGTGGAAGGTCGATTAGTAAAAAATCCAAAGTGCCCCAGTCGGCATCAAAAATCATTTGATTGAGCGCTTTGGCGGCCATAGGGCCTCGCCAAATTACCGCCTGATTGGGCTGGGTAAAAAATCCAATCGATAATACTTTTACTCCATGATTTTCGACAGGTTTCATTTTTGATTTCCCATCCACCGTTACGGACAAAGGGCGTTCGTTGGCAACGTCAAACATAATGGGAATGGACGGTCCGTAAATATCGGCGTCCAAAACACCTACTTTGAATCCCATTTTGGCCAATGTAGTAGCAAAATTGGAAGTGACCGTTGATTTTCCTACGCCTCCTTTTCCAGAAGCTATGGCTACAATATGCTGTATTCCTGAAATGGGTTTGCCTTTAATTTCAAGTTTTTTATCAGGCGTATTGACAGTAACATTGATTTTGATTTTTGCTTTTTCATACACTTCTTTGTGTATGATTTTTAGAATTTCGACCTCCGCTTTTTTACGCGCTTGCAAACTTGGATTGTTGATGGTAATATCCACAACAACCTCATCGCCAAAAGTAACAATATTGGTAACCGCCTTGCTATCGATCATGTTTTGACCTTCGCCTGGAACCGTAATTTTTTTAAGAGCATTCCGAACATCTTCTTTGCGCAACTTCATGAGGCAACTTGTTTTAATTTAAATTAATTCTAAATGGCAAATATACGGGGAATCCTTTGAAAACTAAAGTTCTTGATTCGGATCCCAAAAGTGTTTTTCAAAATCAATAATTTGTAAATTTTTTACGCGGATTCCTTCGTTTTCAAGCAATTGTTCCATGAGATTCATCCCAGGAAAATGGTGTTTGCCAGTAAGCATTCCCAATCGGTTGACTACTCGGTGGGCTGGCACATTCTCCATATTGTGAGAGGCATTCATTGCCCACCCTACCATTCGAGCGCTTTTGGCACTGCCCAAATAGCGTGCAATGGCGCCGTAGGACGTTACGCGTCCTTCTGGAATTTGTTGAACGACTTGATACACGCGATGAAAAAAATTGTCTTGAGTAGGGTTCATTTTTAGGGGAATTGAAAACGAATATAGGTAATGGGTTTTTGTTGTGCTAAATACTGTTGCTCATAAAATGTTTGAATAGAAACGACCTCTTCGGGAGCATGAACATCTTTATATACATCGTGATGCGCTTTTTGAGGTTCAATACCCATTCCTTGTAAAAGTCCCAATGTATAACCGTGTAAAAACTCACTATCGGTTTTGAGATGAATACAGCCCGAAGGGCAAAGAACGGTTTGGTATTTTTTTAAAAAAGAAGGATTGGTGAGCCTGTGTTTGGTGCGTTTGAATTTGATTTGCGGATCCGGAAAAGTAATCCATATTTCATCGACTTCGTTGACTTCAAAAAGAGATTCTATCAACTCAATTTGCGTTCTAACAAACGCCACGTTGGAAATATTTTCTTCCAAGGCGGTTTTGGCTCCTCTCCAAAAACGAGCTCCTTTAATATCAATTCCGATAAAATTTTTGTTGGGATATTTTTGCGCCAATCCCACACAATATTCTCCTTTACCACAGCCCAACTCCAAAACAATTGGGTTTTCGTTTTTAAAATACCCCTTTTTCCATTTTCCTTTCCATTCAAAATTATTGGCTTCCAACAGCTCGCGTGGCGGTTGAATGACGTTGGAAAAGGTTTCGTTTTCCTTAAAACGTTTTAATTTGTTTTTACTTCCCAAAACAGCGTTGATTAGCTTGCTAAATTACAGAAAACTTTATCGATTGAGCGAATTATCAGTCGTTGGATTTTTCTAGGGTAAACGAAAATTCTGACCCAATTCCAAAATCGCTTTCTACAAATATTTTTTCTTGATGGGCTTCAATAATGTGCTTTACTATGGATAAGCCCAAACCGGAACCGCCCTCTTCCCGACTACCGCTTTTGTCGACACGATAAAAACGTTCAAACAAGCGCGGAATTTGGTCTGAAGGCACACCTTCTCCGTTATCAGTAACCCGCACTAGCAATTTGCTTTCTACCAAATCTTGAATGCTTACCTCCGTTGTGCCTCCTTTTTTTCCGTATTTCAACGAATTTTCAATCAAGTTGCTGAGCACTTGTTGAATTTTGTCACGATCGGCAAAAACATAAATGGGATTCTTATAATCCATATCAAATTCGAGGGTTATTTTGAGTTTGGAAGCACGCAATTCCATAAAATCAAACACATTTTGGATCAAATCAACCAAGTCAAATTTTTCCAATTCAAGCTTATTTCCTCCCGTTTCGAGCTTCGTAATCATGTCCAAGTCTTTTACCACGTAGAGGAGTCGGTCAACTCCTTTGCTGGCGCGTTGAAGGTATTTTTTTCGAACGGCCTTGTCGTCCAAAGCGCCGTCAAGCAGTGTAAGAATATAGCCTTGAACGGTAAACAAGGGGGTTTTGATTTCATGAGCAACATTTCCTAAAAACTCTTTTCGAAACGCCTCCTGCCCCTTTAATGTTTCTATTTCCAAACGCTTGTCGGATGCATATTTTTGAACTTTTCTAGTTAAGGTTTCCATGTCAGTAGTAATCATGCTTTCTTGAATGGGAGAAGCTTCCAGACTTGAAAAATCGTCGTAGATTTTTTTGACTCTGCGATAGGTGTATTGTTTTACCCAATAATAAATCAGTACGTATCCTATTCCAAAAATGGATGTGAAAAAGACAAAAACAAAACGAATAGGGAGGGTTTCAAACGTTTCGGAATCGAGCCACCACCAGACAATTGCCAATAAAAGAAGTGTTGACACAACCGCAATAGCAAGTGACAATAAAACGGCAATCGAAATTGACTTTTTAGGGGTGGTTGACATGGGTGCTAAGATACAAATTTGTAGCCTACACCTTTTACTGTTTTGAAATGTTTATCTCCAATTTTTTCACGGAGTTTTCGAATGTGAACATCAATAGTTCTTCCTCCAACAACAACGTCAACGCCCCAAACGTTATTTAAGATTTCTTCTCTTAAAAAAACTTTTCCTGGCTTGGAGGCTAATAAAGTAAGCAATTCAAACTCTTTGCGCGGAAGGTTGATGTCATTTCCGTCTTTTACGACTTTGTAGGCGTCTCTATTGATAACCATATTTCCGACTTCAATCATTTGATTCGATTCGGTAGATTCTTTTTTTCTACGCAGCAATGATTTGACTTTACTTACCAACAGTTTGGGCTTGATTGGTTTTGTAATATAGTCATCGGCTCCTGCTTCCAATCCAGCAACCTGAGAATACTCCTCGCTTCGAGCCGATAAAAAGACCACCAAAACATCTTGTAAGGCTGGAATTTGACGAATTTTCTCACAAGCTTCAATACCATCCATTTCGGGCATCATTACGTCCAAAACAATTAAATCGGGAAGGACTTTATTGGCTTTTTTTAGCGCTTGTATACCGTTGGTAGCAGAGTGTATTTCATAACCTTGTGCGGAAAGGTTGTAGCCTAGAATCTCCAAAATATCGGGCTCATCGTCTACAAGAAGGATTTTAAATTGATTATTATCCATAAATTTTTGGTGTTCAGACTTTTTCAAAAATAGCTAAAAAAAAGAAGCTTTGTGTTTTCTTAACAATGATTTAATATAGAAGCTAAGGTCATTATTTTCATTATTTTTGTTTTGTTTTAACAATTCCTATGCATCCAACAGCTATTCAAACCGATACTGATTTTAATACCGAGGCTATACGCGTTTTTGGTCATCAGTTTGAAAACAATCCTATTTATCGTTCGTTTTGTGATTTGTTGTATGTGCACCCTAGCGATGTCGATTGCATCACACAAATTCCTTTTTTACCGATTCAATTTTTCAAATCGCATCGGGTTTTGACAGGAAATCCAGAAATTTCAGCTGTTTTTACAAGCAGTGGCACTGGCGGACAGCCTAGCCAACATTTTGTGTCTCATTTGGAAGATTACGAACGTAGTTTTCGAACCAATTTTGAAAACAATTACGGCTCGGTGTCCAATTATGTGGTGTTAGGGTTGTTGCCTTCCTATTTGGAACGCAATGGCTCTTCATTGGTCTACATGGTGCATGATTTTATTCAACAGTCTCCGTATTCTGAAAGCGGATTTTATCTGGACAATCAACAAGAACTGTTTGATCTTTTAACCATTTTGGAACAAAGAGGTCAAAAAACCTTGCTTATTGGGGTGAGTTTTGCCTTGTTGGATTTTGCTGAGCGATTTCAAATGAATCTAAAACATACCATCGTCATGGAAACGGGTGGAATGAAAGGGCGAAGAAAAGAACTGATTCGAGTTGAATTACACAATCGGCTGAAAGAAGGATTTGGAACAACTCGTATTCATTCGGAATATGGAATGACTGAGCTTTTCTCTCAAGCCTACTCCAAAGGAGACGGTTTGTTTGAGTGCCCAAATTGGATGAAGGTCTTTGTTCGAAATACCGAAAATCCCCTCGAAGTCAATTCGAAAGGATCGGGTGGTTTGAACATCATAGACCTTGCCAATTACAATTCATGTGCGTTTCTTGCAACCCAAGACTTAGGAACTGTTTTGGAATCGGGTGTTTTTACTGTAAACGGACGTTTCGACCACTCGGATGTTCGCGGATGTAATCTTATGGTAAACTAACTTACTACCAACAAAAAGTAGTTTTTCTTTCCTCTTTGTAACAAAATATAGCGGTCACAAATCAAATCGGATAACGAAAATTGGTAATTGTCTTTGACTTTTTCTTTATTAACAGAAATTGAGTTTTCTTTCAAGGCTCTTCGAGCTTCTCCATTGGAAGACAAAAATCCGGACTCGGAGGCTAGTACTTGAATAATATCACAGCCATCGGCAATTAATTGTTTTGAAACAGCACTTTGAGGAACTCCTTCAAAAACATCTAAAAAAGTTTGTTCGTCGAGGACTTTTAGGTCTTCTGAAGTTGATTTTCCAAACAAAATCTGACTGGCTTTGATTGCATTCTGAAGGTCTTCTTCGCTATGAACCATTTGAGTGACCTGATTGGCTACTGTTTTTTGCAAGTGCCGTAAATGAGGTGCTTCTTTGTGGACAGCAATACAATCCGCTATTTCATCCAACGAAAGAAACGTAAAGATTTTGATGTAATTCTCGGCGTCAACATCGGATGCGTTGAGCCAATATTGATAGAATTTATAAGGAGAAGTGCGATTTCGATCGAGCCATATATTTCCGCTTTCTGTTTTTCCGAATTTTGAGCCATCGGCTTTGGTAATTAAAGGGCAGGTCAGTGCATAGGCCTTTCCGCCAGCCTTTCGACGGATCAGCTCGGTTCCTGTGGTAATATTCCCCCACTGATCGCTACCGCCCATTTGCAATTTGCAATTGTGGTGTTGGTACAAATGTAAAAAATCATATCCCTGAATGAGCTGGTACGTAAATTCTGTAAACGACATGCCTTCTTTGGCTTCTTTGCCCAAACGTTTTTTGACAGAATCTTTGGACATCATATAATTGACCGTAAGGTGTTTCCCGATATCTCTTACAAATTCGATTAGCGAAAATTCTTTCATCCAATCGTAATTATTGACCAACTTGGCAGCATTTTTTTCCTGAGAGTCAAAATCCAAAAATCGACGCAATTGATTTTCAATTCCTAATGCATTTTTGGCAAGACTATCCTCGTCAAGCAAATTTCTTTCGGCAGATTTTCCAGAAGGATCGCCAATCATTCCTGTTGCACCGCCTACCAAAGCAATGGGCTGGTGTCCTGAGCGTTGAAAATGCATTAAAATCATAATTTGAACAAGGCTTCCAATATGTAACGAATCGGCAGTAGGGTCAAAACCAATATATCCCGAATGGGAGGATTTCAATAACTCAGCTTCCGTTTCTGGCGTAATGTCGTGCAACATGCCTCTATTTCTTAGCTCTTCTACAAAATTATGATTCATCCTCTGTTGGTTTTTACAAAGATATAGGTATGACTGAAAACAAAAAAGATAAATTAAAAAATACTACTTTTACACATATGATATTAATTACAGGTGGAACGGGATTGGTAGGATCGCATTTGTTGTATTTCCTTTTACAAAAAGAGGACAAAGTTCGCGTATTGCATCGCCCAACCAGTCAATTGGATCGTGTTAAGACGGTATTTGGCTATTTTACTGACGACGTGGAAGTGCTCTTCAATAAAATTGAATGGGTAGAAGGAAGTTTAACAGATTTAGACAGCTTGGAGAGAGCGTTTGATCAAGTAACGCAAGTCTATCATTGTGCTGCCCTCATTTCATTTGATCCCCGCGATTTGCCACATTTAACAAAAAGTAATGTAGAAGGAACGGCCAACATGGTGAATTTTAGCTTGTTCCATAAGGTTGAAAAATTTTGCTACGTTAGTTCAATTGCTACCCTAAGTACCCCAATGGAAGGCACCGAAGTTTCCGAAAAAACTCCGTGGAATCCCTCCGAAGAAGTAAGTGTTTACGGTTTTACCAAACATGCTGCAGAAATGGAGGTTTTTAGAGGAATTAACGAGGGACTTCGAGCAACTATTGTCAATCCAGGACTGATTTTGGGGGGTGGATTTTGGAGAAGTGGAAGTGGCTTATTTTTTAAGATGATTTTCAAAGGCATGAAATATTTTACGGATGGAAAGACTGGTTATGTAGATGTTGAAGATGTAGTTTCTATTATGCTTCAGCTGATGGAAAAAAATATTTTTGGACAACGGTATATTGTAATTGCTGAGAATTGGTTTTTAAAAGATTTTATCGGTCGGGTGGCTAGTGAATTTGGTGTCCAAGCCCCCAGAAAAAAAGCCAGTAAATGGCTTCTTGAGATGGGTTGGCGGTTGGATTGGCTTTCTAGTAAAATCAATGGTAAAAAAAGAAAACTGACAAAAAATCTTGCCAAAACAAGTGTTAAAATTCAAAATTATTCCAACAATAAAATCAAGGAGGAATTGGGCTATACGTTTAAAACGATAGAAATATCCATTGTGGATACCTGCGCAAAATACCCAAAACCCTAATCGTCTTCTTTGGGTTTCTTTTCTTCTTTAAGCTTTGTGTCTAAACTGTCTTTTAGATGCTCCATTTTTTTTTCAACCAGCTCGTATATTTTAAGATATTCTTTGGGTTTTGAAGCGTAGTACGTGTTGCTATTAGCAAATTGAAGACTGTCGATTTGGTGTATTTTATAAAGAATAGAATCTTTGATACTGACGTATGAAAGCCTGTCTACGCTTCGATATCCCCGGGAAGCATTGATAATGTTAATGTCAACCAAAAATGCTGCCATTTGGTCTGGTGACATTAGATTTTCAGGTTTTTGAACACGCTCTTTGGGAGCGCACGAAAAGAGAAACAAACAAAGAAAAACTATTTTTTTCATCGATTAAAGGTAAGACGTTTTGCGTTTTTAATGGGTGAAAAAATGCCATTATTGTAAGCCAAATGACCGTTAATAAAGGTGTGGGTTACCGAAGACTGAAATTGGTGTCCTTCAAAGGGAGACCATCCGCATTGATACAAAATATTGCTTTTTTCAACATGCCAAGGCTGGTTGGGTTGTAGCAAAACCAAATCAGCGAAATAGCCTTCTCTAATAAAACCGCGCTTTTCGATTTCAAACAAAATAGCTGGATTGTGGCACATTTTTTCTACCATTTTTTCAATAGTAATTTTTCCGTCGCTTACGGCATCCATCATCGCCGCCAAAGCGTGTTGAACCAATGGCCCTCCCGAAGGTGCTTTGGTATATGAATTGTTTTTTTCTTCCAAAGTATGGGGTGCGTGATCGGTAGCAATCACATCTATGCGATCGTCCAAAAGCGCTTTCCACAATCCTGCACGATCGTTTTCTGTTTTTACGGCGGGGTTCCACTTGATATGAGTTCCTTTTTTCTTATAATCTTTATCAGAAAAAGTCAAATGATGAATACAAACTTCCGCGGTAATTTTTTTCTGTTCAAGTGGAATGGAATTGTCAAACAAATGCGTTTCTCTTTCGGTAGAAAGATGAAATACATGCAGCCTTGCGCCTGTTTCTTTTGCCAATTCAATGGCTTTGGAAGAGGAGCGATAACAGGCTTCTGCGCTTCGAATAATAGGATGGCAATGTATTGGAATATCCTCTCCGTATTGATCTTGATGTGCTTTTAGGTTGTTTCGAATCGTTATTTCGTCTTCACAATGAACCGAGATGAGTAATGGGGTGTTTGAAAAAATCTTTTTTAAAGTTTGAGGGTCGTCGACAAGCATATTTCCTGTAGAAGAACCTAAAAAAAGTTTCAGACCCGCCACCTTTTTTGGATCAACACTCATGATGTGTTCAAAATTGTCATTGGTTCCTCCAAACATGAACGAATAATTTGCCCAAGAATCGTTGGAAGCAATATCAAATTTTGCATCTAATTTTTCGATTGTTGTGGCTTGTGGAACGGTATTAGGCATTTCTATAAAAGACGTAATTCCTCCAGCTATGGCTGCCTTGGATTCGGAGCCAATGGTCGCTTTGTGAGTAAGTCCAGGTTCTCTAAAATGTACCTGATCATCAATAACACCTGGCAGTAAAAAAGCCCCCTTAGCGTCAATGACTTCCATATCTTTGGTGGGAGCAATTGAAGAGGCAATACATTTTATGTACTGCCCATCAATAAGGATGTCTTTTTCAGAAACTACTCCCTCATTGACAATTTTGGCTTGAGTGATCAGTGTTTTTGGCATGATGGCATTGGAATTAGTTCACAAAAGTAATGAATTTAAATCAGGATGATGCTCACACATTTTTGTTAAAAAAACTTCGGATTTTCATTCCAATAATTCCGAAAACAGCTTCAGAAATTATGGACGTATTCATTTTTGAATCTCCGCGAACTCGATCGGTAAAAATAATTGGGATTTCAATGAATCGAAATTGCTTTTTCCACACTTTAAATTTTAATTCAATTTGGAACGCATACCCCACAAACTGAATTTTAGAAAAGTTTAGGGATTCTAACACCTCTCTTCGATACCCTACAAATCCAGAAGTAGTGTCTTTGATAGGAATTCCTGTGACAATTCGCGCATATATTGAAGCACCATAGGAAATTAGGATGCGCATCAAAGGCCAATTTACAACGTGGATTCCTTTGACATATCGCGATCCAACAACCATATCCGTTTGGTTGGCACTCAAAGGTGCTAACAATCGAGATAAGTCTTTGGGGTTGTGCGAAAAATCGGCATCCATTTCAAAAATAAAAGAATACGCTCGCTGAAGTGCCCATTGAAAACCCGATATATAAGCAATCCCCAATCCTTCTTTTTTTGCTCTTTTTACCATAAAAATTCGATCGGGATAGGATTTCATGCATTTTTCGACAAGTGCAGCCGTTCCATCTGGAGAATTATCATCCACCACCAAAACCGAAAAATGTTCTGGAAGATTCATAATGGCCTCTAACATCAGCACGATGTTTTCAGCCTCATTAAACGTGGGAATTATGACGAGTGCGTTTGACATGAATTTTTATTCTTTACAAAAATACATATTTATTGTATGGTTTTTTACTTGATGATAAACCGGAGATTAATAGTATTTTTGCGTTATGGGTTATGCTACGGAAATTACTGCAACTACAATGGCCTGGATCAACTGGGTGCTTTTTGGTGTATTAGCCTTACTTTGCTTTTCAAAAATCATTGCGCCTACTCAATTTTCATCTCTTGTAAGAGTTTTCGAATTTGACAAATATTTGGGGATTTACAGTCGCTCAAATTCCCCGGTTTTTAATCGATTGAATTTTTGTTTTTTTGGAATTCGTCAAGCCGTTTTTTCTGTTTTTTTAGTGATTTTATTTTCACACTTTAAACTCATCTCATTATCTCCAAAGTTTTTTTGGATGTTTTTATTTTTTTTGACAGCCTATTGGGGCGTTCGGTTTTTGATAGAACGGATTTTGGCATATGCGTTTTATGCTGAAAAGCTGCTTTACAAAAATCTTTTTTTCCGAATTAGTCTGCGAAATCTGTTTGCTGTTATATTACTTGTTAGCCTTTGTTTGGCTGTATATATTCCTCATTATAAGGTTCCCTTTCTCTACACACTTTCCTTTCTGTATTGCTTAATGCAAATTGGGTTATTAAGTGCTATTATTTATAAAAACAGAAGCCTCATTAAAAAGCATTATCTCTATTTTATTTTGTATATTTGCGGCTTTGAAATCATACCCTTATTGATTTTAATAAAGGTTTTTATTGAGGGTAAAACAACTATTTTATGAAAGTAAAAACTATTTTAGTTTCTCAGCCGCAACCTACCATAGAAAACTCTCCATACATTCAGTTAAAAGAAAATCTTAAGGTAAACATCGACTTTCGTCCCTTTATTCATGTTGAGGGAGTTCCTGTAAAAGAAATTCGCCAGCAAAAAATCGATTTATCAAAATACACTGCCATCATATTAACTAGCAGAAATGCTGTGGATCACTTTTTTAGAGTGGCTGAAGAAATGCGTTATACGATTCCTAACACTCTCAAGTATTTTTGTCAATCCGAAGCCGTTGCCTTTTATTTGCAAAAATATGTAGTGTATAGAAAGCGAAAGATCTATGTTGGTCAACGAAAATTTGAAGATGTTGTTTCGCTTATAAAAAAATACAAAGACGAAACCTTCTTGCTTCCTTGTTCAGACATGCTTAAGCCTAGTATCCCTGATCAACTTAATGAGCTAAAAGTTGATTGGACTCAAGGGGTGTTTTATAAGACTGTTGTTAGTGATCTTTCTGATTTAAGAGATGTATATTACGACGTATTGGTGTTTTTCAGTCCTTCAGGTATTGATTCATTATTCAAAAACTTTCCCGATTTTGAACAAAACAATACCCGGATTGCAGTTTTTGGAAACACTACCGTAAAAGCTGCTAAAGAAGCAGGGTTGCGGATTGATATCGAAGCGCCTTCTCCCAAAACGCCATCCATGACTATGGCTTTGGATTCCTATATTCGGGAAGCAAACAAGCGGTAATTTTAAGTTCCCTTACTTGCCAAATTAGGTATTTTAAATCCGTAATTCGATCCATGATTTAAACGGTTTTCAATTATAAATATGTCCGCATTGCAGTCGTTTGCTATTGCTTTTTTAATTTCGTAAACGTTGTCGTCATTAAAATTCCCCAAGACACTATAAGACACAACCCTCCAAGAGGGGTTATAGGGCCTAAAAACCCGACATCAATTCCTATCAGCCGGTCGAGAGTGAGAGCGTAAATGGAAAATGAAAACAGAAAAATTCCTACCCATAAAAATCGACCCGCCCATTGGATGGTTTGGGTTGAAAAAAAATTCGAAGAAGCCACTAAAAGCAATAAAAGACTATGAAAAAGCTGATAGGATGTAGCGGTTTTAAAAGATTGCAGTTCTTCGAAAGTTAAATAGTTTCCTAAAATATGGGCTCCAAAAGCCCCTAAAATTACGGATGTCAATCCAAAAAAACACGCCCAAAAAACCAACTTAGTATTCATTCTAACGATTTTAAGTAATCAACAAATGTACTCATTTATCTCGGTTGTACTGAAGCTTAGAACCCCTTATGGGTTCCATAAAAAAGATTTATTACATTACATTTACACATTGTTTTAAAAAATTGAATTGAAATATTTAATTTTATTGTAAAAATTAATGATAAATAGAAACTTATGAAGCGTATTGATCAGCAGGTAATTATTGATGGTATTGATAAGCAATTATTGCGTGCATTAATGGAAGACGCGCGACGGCCCATTTTAGAAATTTCACGCAGTGTTGGAATTTCGGGAGCTGCTATTCATCAGCGTTTGCGAAAACTGGAAAGTGCTGGAATTATTGCCAGTAGCAATCTTAAGGTTAATCCAAAAATTTTAGGCTACACCACCATGGCTTTTATTGGCATTTATTTGGATAAAGCCATGCGAAATCCTGAGGCAGTTAATAAGCTTAAGGAGATTCCTGAAGTTTTGGAATGTCATTATACTACGGGAAATTGGAGCGTTTTGATTAAAGTCATCTGCAAAGACAACCAACACCTCATGAACCTACTCAACAAAGAAATTCAGTCCATCGAGGGTATTTCCAGAACAGAAACTTTTATTTCTTTGGAGCAACAAATTGATCGACAAATTGCTTTGTAATTAATTTCTATTTGAAGAATTCACTCGAAGCAACAAATAGATGAGTGTAGCTAATGATCCAATAGCCGCTACCACATAGGTGCGAGCCGCCCATTTGAGAGCGTCTTTTGCGCCAACGAGTTCTTGTTGAGACACCATATTTTTTCGTTCTAGCCAAGCCAGGGCTCGATTGCTCGCATCGTATTCAACAGGAAGGGTTACAAAACTAAACAAGGTTCCCAAACCAAACATCACAACGCCGATCATTGCCAGTTCATACCCAAAAGCCGTGCTGTTTACAAAAAACAAACCGGCAATTATAATCCAAATCGAATAGTTCGCCGCAACGCTCACTACAGGCACTAGCTTTGAGCGCATTTGAAGCCATTCATACCCGACAGCATGCTGAACAGCATGGCCGCACTCATGCGCCGCAACTGCTGCTGCAGAAGCATTTCGTTTTGAATACACTCCTTCGCTTAGGTTTACTGTTTTGGTTTTGGGATTGTAATGATCTGTTAACATTCCTGGGGTAGAAACAACTTTTACATCGCGTATTCCATGATCAGAAAGCATTTTTTCTGCAATTTCTGCCCCACTCATCCCATTGCGTAAAGTCACTTTGGAATATTTTTTAAACTTCCTTTTTAACTGTGAACTCACAAGCATGCTAATTCCGCCAATAGCAAGTGCTAAAATATAATACCCTGTCATAAAAAAAGTCTTTAAAATTGAATTGTAAAATTATAAAATATACCTTATTAATTTTTCTTTTTGTGAAGAATAATCATCACCAAAATAGAGAGTGTTAATCCACCCGTTACAACATTGGCAATAATCATAGAAATGCTTTGAATTTTGATTCCATAAAAAAGCCACAACATGATTCCTACAAACATACTCATATACATAGTTAATGAAAGCCCTTCAGTTGATTTAGTTTTGAGTGTTTTAAATACCTGAGGAACAAAAGCTCCTGTTGTCAAAAGGGCTGCTATAAACCCAATCCACTCTATAGATATTTCCATCAGCCTACAATATTTACAATTTTTCCTGGCACAACAATCACTTTTTTGGGCGTTCTTCCGTCCAGCTGTTGTTGTGTTCGATCATCCGCAAGCACTTCGTTTTCAATTTCTTTTGGAGATAATGAAAGGGGTAATTTTTTAGTAAACCGCATCTTTCCATTGAAAGAAATAGGATATTCTTTGGAACTTTCTATCAAATAGTGTTCTTCATATACTGGATAGGGCGTTTTGGATAGGGACTCTTGATGTCCTAATAATTTCCATAATTCCTCGGCTATATGAGGCGCAAAGGGCGAAATCAAGCACGTAAGCGGTTCTAAAATTGATCGTTGGTTGCATTGTTGAGCCGACAATTCGTTCACACAAATCATAAAAGAACTTACAGAAGTGTTGAATGAAAAATTCTCGATGTCTTCTGTTACTTTCTTGATGGTTTTGTGAAGTGTTTTTAAGGATTCCCTCGATGGTTTTTCTTCCGAAATTTCAAAAGATTCGTTCAGATGAAACAATTTCCACAATTTTCTTAAAAAGGAATGAACTCCCGAAATTCCCGCTGTATTCCAGGGCTTTGCTTGCTCAATGGGGCCCAAAAACATTTCATACATTCGTAGGGTGTCTGCTCCGTATTGTTCGCAAATGTCATCGGGATTGACAACGTTGTATTTGGATTTTGACATTTTTTCGACCTCACGACCTACTCTAAAAACACCTTCTTCTAACTCAAAACTAGCTTCCGCAAATTGGGATTGCCACTTTTTGAGTTGTTCAACATCCAACTCGTCCGAACTATTAACAAAACTAACATCCACATGAACGGGGTCAACTTCATGGTCTTGAACCAATCCTTTGGATAAAAACGTTTGTGTGCCTCTTTTGCGATATGCAAGTGCACTCGTTCCTAAAATCATTCCCTGATTAATTAGTTTTTTGGCGTATTCTTCAACAGGAACTTGTTCCATGTCGTACAAAAAGTGCTGCCAAAAACGTGAATAAAGCAAGTGACCTGTAGCGTGTTCGCTTCCTCCTAAATACAAATCCACTTCTTTCCAATAGTGCAGAGCCTCTTGCGATGCAAACTCTTCTGTATTGTGAGCATCCATGTATCGATTAAAATACCAAGAGCTACCTGCCCATCCTGGCATGGTATTTAGCTCTAATGGAAATACGGTTTGATGATCTATTTTATCGTTGGAAACCACGTTATTGTTTTGCTCATCCCAACCCCATTGGGAAGAGTTTCCCAAAGGAGGTGCGCCCTCTTGAGTCGGCAAGTATTTTTCTACTTTCGGTAATAAAATAGGCAAATGCGCTCGATCAATCATTTGAGGCATTCCTTCCTTATAATAAACAGGAAACGGCTCACCCCAATATCGTTGTCGGCTAAAAACAGCGTCTCGCAGTCGATAATTAATAGTTCCTTTTCCAGCGCCTATTTTTTCCAATGAAGCAATGACTTTTTGAGAAGCCTCTTTGTAAGACAATCCATTCAAAAAGTCAGAATTTGCAATTACGGAATTCTCTTTATCCGTAAAAGCTTCTTTTGAAATATCGGCATCTTTAAAAATATTTACAATTGGAATATTAAAATGAGTTGCAAAATCATAATCGCGTTGGTCACCGCAAGGAACTGCCATTACAGCTCCTGTTCCATAGCCGGCCAATACATAATCTCCAATCCAAATAGGAATTTGTTGTTTTGTTAGTGGGTGGATTGCATAAGCACCTGTAAAAACTCCAGTAATAGATTTTACATCAGTCATTCGATCTCGTTCGCTTCGTTTGGAGGTCTGTTCCACATAAGCGTTTACCTCAGCGCTTTGTTCTTGGGTCGTTATTTTAGAAACCAATTCGTGTTCGGGAGCTAATGTCATAAACGTAACTCCAAACAACGTGTCGGGTCGAGTAGTAAATACTTCAACCGTTGCATCGTAATCCGTTACGTTAAATACTACGGAGGCCCCAACAGATTTTCCAATCCAATTGCGCTGCATTTCTTTTAACGGTTCAGGCCAATCTATTTTTTCAAGACCCTGAAGCAATCGATCGGCATAAGCAGAAATACGCATGCTCCATTGCTTCATTTTTTTACGAATTACAGGATGACCTCCTCGTTCTGAAACTCCATTGATAATTTCGTCATTTGCCAATACGGTTCCCAATTCAGCACACCAATTGACCTCCGTATCGGATAAATAAGCCAATCGGTATTGCAATAGAATTTTTTGCTGTTCTATTTCCGAAAAATCATTCCATTCTTGGGCAGAAAATTCAGGTGGATTTTCATCACATACAGCTGTTATGTTTTTGTTTCCTTGCTCTGAAAATAATGTTATCAACGTAGTAATCGAACGGGCTTTATTTAAAGAAAGGTCGTACCATGCGTTGAACAATTGGATAAAAATCCACTGCGTCCACTTGTAGTAAGTCGAATCGGAAGTTCGTATTTCACGACTCCAATCAAATGAAAATCCAAGTTGATCGAGCTGCTGTCTGTATCGATTGATATTGGTTTCAGTAGTAATTGCGGGGTGTTGACCAGTTTGAATTGCGTATTGTTCTGCGGGCAATCCAAACGAATCGTATCCTTGAGGATGCAAAACATTGAACCCTTTGTGGCGCTTGTATCTGGCAACAATATCACTTGCAATATATCCTAGTGGATGACCAACATGCAGCCCTGCACCCGAAGGATAGGGAAACATATCCAACACATAATATTTGGGCAACTTGCTAGAATTTTCAGCCGCAAATGTTTGATTTTTTGCCCAGTAGGACTGCCAATAGTTTTCAATTTTTTTAAAATCGTAGGACATGTATCGTTGAAATATTTGAAGGCAAAAATACGTTTAATTGTACGAATGAAAAAAGAGGGCACTCATTTCAAAATGGTTTCTTATTTTTACATCACAATTCAATTCATGGCAAGTTCATTTGAAAGTTACCAAAAACGAAGGTTAATAACCTCTTATCTGTCCGTTACTGTAAGTATCGCTTTGGTATTGTTTGTTTTAGGGATGTTCGGATTACTGGCTTTGAATACCCAAAAAGTTGCCAACCATTTCAAAGAACAAATTGCACTTACCGTATATTTAAAAGACAGTGCCAAAGAAATTGAAATTACTCAGTTGCAAAAAAAATTGGCTTTAGCAGACTACACAAAGTCCGCTACTTTTGTCTCAAAACAAGACGCTGCAGAGCAACACAGCGAAGAAATCGGAGAAAATTACATGGATTTTTTAGGATACAATCCACTTCAAAATTCAATCGATGTTTTTTTAAATGCTGCTTATGTGGATAGTGAATCCATTCAGGTTATCAGCAACGAATTATCTGCCAAAAATTATGTAGAAAGTGTCTCTTATGACCGTCCATTGATTAGCTTACTAAACGATAATATTCGAAGAATTAGTTTTTGGATATTGGTCATTTCAGGAGGGTTTTTGGTTATTTCTATCTTATTAATTAATAGTTCCATTCGTTTAGCTATCTATTCCAAAAGAATGATTATCAAGACCATGCAAATGGTTGGAGCAACCAAACGCTTCATTCGACGACCATTTGTTTGGACGCATATGCAACTTGGAATATTGGGGGCTCTTTTGGCAATAGCAGGCATCGTGGCAATGATTGAATATGTAAGTCGTCTCTTTCCTCAACTCGACCTAAAATACGACTACCCCATGTTGGGAATGTTGTTTGGATCTATATTGTTGATTGGAATTGTTATTACAGCCATCAGCACTTTTTTCGCAACCCAACGCTATTTGAATTTAAAAACGGATCGTTTATACTAATCCCATGAAAAAACAACCTAAAAAAGAATTTTTATTTCAATCCAAAAATTACCGATGGATGTTTATTGGTATATTTTTTATCGCACTCGGGTTTTTGCTAATGGCCGGAGGCGGAAGTGATGATCCCAATGTTTTCAATCCTGAAATTTTTAGTTCTCAAAGAATTCGATTGGCGCCAACACTCGTATTGATTGGATTTGCCATTGAGATTTATGCGATTCTTGTCAATCCTAAAAACAAGCAATGAGCGCACTCGACGCAGTAATTTTAGGGATTATCCAAGGTCTCACTGAGTTTTTGCCTGTGTCATCGAGCGGTCACTTAGAAATTGTAAAATTCCTTTTAGGTGATGAATCTTTGCCAAAAGACGGTTTGCTGTTTACTGTTTTTGTTCATGGAGCTACGGCACTAAGTACTTTGGTGGTATTTCGAAAAGAAGTCGCTGAAATCATTAAAGGACTGTTTGCTTTTCAATGGAACGATTCCAGTAAATTTTCTCTTAAAATTATCATTTCAATGATTCCCGCCGCATTGGTAGGCCTCTTTTTTGAAAGTCAAATCGAACATCTATTTAATGAAAATATATTGCTTATTGGACTGATGTTGTGTGTTACTGCTGCATTATTGATTGTAGCGGATACCGCTAAAAAAACGGTCAAAGAAGTGTCAAACGTCCATGTTGTAGGAATTGGAATTGCGCAAGCCATTGCTATTTTACCTGGGATTTCGAGAAGCGGAGCTACAATTGCTACGTCTGTATTGTTGGGGATTGATAGGGAGCGTGCGGCACGTTTTTCTTTTTTAATGGTCGTTCCTCTTATCTTTGGAAGCATTGCAAAATCGCTTTTGGAAGGCGATCTTAGTTCTGAAGAAACTTCTTTCATTCCCTTACTCGTTGGGTTTATTGCTGCTTTTACAACGGGAGTTCTTGCCTGTAAGTGGATGATTCTTTTGGTTAAAAAAAGTAGTTTGCGGTATTTTGGATTGTACTGTGCATTGGTGGGACTAATTGCTATTATTTTTTCAATCGCTTAACGAATGTTTCAAAAAGAAGATTTTTTGGAAGGCAAGTTACTGCTTATAGACAAGCCTCTTGAATGGACTTCATTTCAGGCGGTTAACAAGATTCGTTGGCTCATTCGACAACAATTTCAACTTAAAAAAATTAAAGTTGGACATGCGGGAACCCTCGATCCTTTGGCGTCAGGGTTGCTGTTGATTTGCACAGGGAAGTTCACAAAAAAAATACAAGAACTTCAAGGGCAAGAAAAAGAATACGATGCAACATTTTGTTTGGGTGCTACTACGCCATCCTATGATTTGGAAACCAAAATCGACCAATCGTTTGAAATCAATCATATTACAGATCAAAAAATAAAAGACGTAGCAGCAACTTTTATTGGAGATATTCAACAACAACCGCCTATTTTTTCTGCCTTGAAAAAAAATGGAAAACGCCTTTATGAATATGCGCGTGAAGAAGAAGCTGTGGATATTCCAAGCCGAACCGTTTCGATTACATCTATGGAGGTTACTCGCATTGAAATTCCTGAAGTAGCGGTTACTGTTTGTTGCGGTAAAGGAACCTACATTCGGTCTTTGGCTCATGATTTTGGGAAATCGCTAGACTCTGGAGCGCATCTTACCGCACTTCGAAGAACGCGTATTGGCTGCTATGAGGTTACAGACGCTATGACCCTTGAGGCCTTTGAAAAGCATTTGAAAAACGAGACGATTTAATCGTCGATCCATTTGCTATGTAGGAAATTTTGTATCTTACTTATCCCAAAATAATAAAGAAATGAAGCAACGATGCGTATGGTGCGAGGGTGACTCGCTCTACGAAACTTACCACGATTTGGAATGGGGAACTCCCGTTTTTGACGATGCAACCCTTTTTGAGTTTTTGATTCTTGAAACCTTTCAAGCAGGATTGAGTTGGATTACCATTTTGCGAAAACGCGAACATTTTAGGGAAGCTTTTGATGCTTTTGACTATCAAAAAATAGCGCTTTATGAAGCTCCAAAATTAGAAGCGCTTATGCAAAATGCTAACATTATTCGCAATCGACTCAAAATCAATTCTGCTGTTACAAACGCACAATCTTTTCTTCGAATTCAAAAAGAATTTGGAAGTTTTAGTAACTATATTTGGGGGTTTGTAAATGGGAAACCTATTCAAAATAGGTATAAAAAGCTAGAAGAAATTCCTGCCAATACTCCCTTATCAGATCGGATAAGTAAAGACCTAAAAAAGCGAGGTTTTAAATTTGTGGGTTCCACAGTAGTGTATGCTCATATGCAGGCTACTGGAATGGTCAATGACCACACAACCAATTGTTTTCGACACAAGGAGTTGGTTTAGTTTTTCAGGTAATTTAAAAATTTCTCTCTGGAAATTACCTCGGCACCCATACTTGCCAAATGAGCCGTTGGTACTTGACAATCTATAAGTCTGTAGTGTTGTTTTTTAAGCTCTCGAACCAAATAAATCAAAGCAACTTTACTGGCATTACTTACTTTCGAAAACATACTTTCGCCACAAAAAACGGGATCGACATCGATTCCGTACAAACCGCCAACCAACTTTCCGTGTTCCCATACTTCTACCGAAAAAGCATCTCCTTGTTCGTGAAGTTCTTGATAGGCGTTCATCAATCCGGGAGTAATCCAAGTACCTGTTTGTCCAAATCGTTTTACTTTTGCACAGGATGCAACGACCTCATAAAAGGCTTTGTTGAAAGTCACTTCAAAAGGATTGTTACGAAGCAACTGGCGCATGCTTTTAGAAATTTTTAGATTTTCTAAATACAATACCATTCTAGGATCGGGACTCCACCAAATCAAAAAATCGTCTTGTTCAAACCAAGGAAAAATACCTTGTTGATAGGCCAACAAAACACGTTTTGGATTCAAATCGCCACCCACAGCAACAATTCCTTGCGAATTGGCTGAATTGGGAGAAGGAAATTCGAAACGATCTGTAAGTTCAAACATAGGAATTGGTTGTTGCTACTAATTTACCCAAAAAGAGGGTTGAATGCAAAAAACACTTCTCTAAAAATAACGAACCGAACAGAAAAATGATTAAAACGGCAGATCGTCGGGTTCGTCGCTATTCAAGTCTGTAGCAGGCTCAAAAGCCTCGGCAGGAGGTGTTGGAGGTAAATCAGGGGTGCCCTGAGGAGCTGTCATATTTTCAATACGCCATCCTTGAATGGAATTAAAATACTTGGTTTCCCCTTGTGGGTTTACCCACTCTCTTCCTCGAATGTTGATGCCAATTTTTACCGACTGACCCACAGCAAAGGCGTTGAGTAAATCGCATTTGTCTTGAACAAATTCTACTAAAATGGATTGAGGGTATTGTTCCTCAGTGGTAATAACCACCTCACGTTTTTTAAATCCTTTGGATCCGTATTCTTTGGTTTGGTCAATGAGTTTAATTTTGCCAGAAATTTCCATAATAATTATAATTTGTTCTTACAAAAATACGTTTTTTTGAGGACACAGAACTAAAATTAATTCTGTTATATTAGCAAATAATCAATTGTATGAAATTCATTCAAAAATCATCGGATAGTCTTTGGAGGTGGCTTCTTATTGTGGGATCTGTTCTAATTGTTGGATTGATTTTATGGAATACCAGCCTGTTGATTTCTTCCAGTAAAGAGGACGAAAGACAGCGTATGGAATTGTGGGCTTTGGCGCAAAAAGAATTGCTTAAAACTACCGATTTGAATTCTAACATTGGGGAAGTCTCTTTTAAAATTTTAACCGAAAACACTAAAAATCCTATGATTCTTGTCGATGAAAATGGGGAAATTCTTCGATTTAGTAATATTGATGAAAGGCGTGCTTTAAAAAATGATTCTACCTATTTGAAATCTATATTGAAACGCATTAGGTTAGAAAATCCTCCCATTCAGATTCGATACGGTTCGGATGTCAACCAAACCTTATATTACGGACATTCGGCATTTCTTAAAAAAATTCGATTCTATCCCTTAGCACTGTTTTCAATTGTTTTGGTGTTTGCAACAATTCTATTTGTCTTTTACAAAACCTCTCGAGTGGCCATTCAAAACAAGTTATGGACAGGAATGGCAAAAGAAACAGCACATCAAATTGGAACACCGCTTTCGTCTTTAATGGGATGGGTAGCACTTTTGGAATCCGAAAAAATATCAAAAGACGCTCTAGATTCTATGAAAAAAGATTTGAAAAGGCTGGAGACCATTACAGATCGTTTTTCAAAAATTGGTTCAAACCCGTCCCTTGCTCCAACCGATATTATAAAAGAAACTCAATCTATAGTCACGTATCTAAAAGAACGCAGTTCGTCTTTGATTGCATTTGACATCAACCTTCCTGATCAAAAATATTTTACACCACTTAGCAGTCCTTTGTATGGGTGGGTCATTGAAAATTTAATTAAAAACGGCATTGACGCCATGAAAGGAGAAGGCACAATTAGGGTTGAAACCCAAGTTCAAGATCATTTTATTAAAATCATGATTTCCGACACAGGATCTGGGATTCCAAAAAAGCTACAGAAAACCATATTTTCTCCGGGTGTGACCAATAAAAAAAGAGGTTGGGGTCTGGGATTGTCGTTAGCAAAAAGAATTGTAGAAGATTATCACAACGGTTTTTTAAGGCTAAAGGAAACCCATCCTGAAAAGGGGACTACTATGGAGATTGTTTTGAAATTAATTACTAAAGATACTGTCGAATCTGACTAGCCAACGCTTCGAATTCTTGGGGTTTCAGGGAAACTTTGTGTTGAAACGTTGCGTTTTCCATACTGTGAAGAGGAATCAAGTGAACGTGAACGTGGGGAACTTCTAACCCAATTACTGACATTCCTATTCGCAAGCAAGGAACCGCTTTTCGGAGCGCAAGGGCTACTTGTTTAGAAAAATTCATCAAAGCCGTGTATTCTGAATCGTTAAGGTCAAAAAGTTTGTTCGTTTCCTTTTTTGGAACACAAAGAGTGTGACCTCTAGCATTGGGGTTGATGTCTAAAAATGCGATGAAATGTTCATTTTCATGAACTTTGTAACACGGTATTTCGCCAGTAATAATCTTTGTAAAAATAGTTGCCATTATCTATCGTTCGATGGAAAGAATTTCAAATTTTAAAGCCCCATTAGGTACCTGAAGCTCAGCAATTTCGCCAACAGATTTTCCGAGCAGTCCTTTTCCAATTGGCGAATTGACGGATATTTTTCCGGATTTCAAATCTGCCTCGCTTTCCGCAACCAAGGTGTAGGTCATTTCCATTCCGTTATTAAGGTTTTTAATTTTTACTCGCGAAAGCACCAACGCTTTTGAGGTGTCGAGTTGAGATTCATCGATAAGACGAGCGCCTGCATATGTTTCCTCCAATTTGGCAATTTTGAGTTCAAGCAATCCTTGGGCTTCTTTGGCAGCATCGTATTCTGCATTTTCGCTCAAATCACCCTTGTCCCTAGCCTCAGCAATGGCCTGAGATGCTTTGGGGCGTTCAATATCTTTAAGATAGTTAAGTTCGTCTCTCAATTTTTTTAATCCTTCTGCGGTATAATAAGATAAGTTGCTCATAACGGCTATTTTTTAAACACAAAAATCCCTCGCTAACGAACAGGATTTCAAACAAATGTACGAAATAATTAAATTTTGACGTTACTTTGTAATTAAATTGAACAACTTATGAAAGTTTCAACTCCGTTAATTTTATTGTTGATTTCTGGGCTCATTATGAGTTGTGATAAAAGTACGGTAGATCGGAACCCTTATTTAACAGAAATTTCTTTTGAATATCCTATCAATCTTAATCTTCCACAATACGACAATCTTCGGTTTTCGGGAGGAACGCAATACATTGCCCAAGGTGGAATAAGAGGTCTTTTGGTTTTTAACTTGAACGATCAATTTATGGCATGGGAGGCAAGCTGCCCCAATCACGCGCCCAACGACTGTTCAACCATGGAAATAGTCGGTGTGTTGAGTAAATGCAACTGCGAAGACTATGAATACAGTCTTGCTACTGGACAAATTTTAACAGACAGTTCATCCGATACCAAGCTGTATACTTTATTAAATTATCGCGCTCAAAAAAACGGAAATACGATTGTGATTTCTAATTAAATTTTTAGTCGAACTCCCAGTAAAAAATGAATTCCTGCCTGCGGATAGTACCCAGTACCTTCAATAGTTTTGACTTCACCCGGTTGTGACCAGTCATCGTCATAAGTATAAAAGTATCCGTTAGAAATATAGGATGCATCAAAAATATTATTGATCAAAAGATTGAGCTCCAAACTATCAATCACAGAGGAAAAATTCCACTGATATTGAACACTCAAATCGCTAATTGCATAGGCTTCTAACAATGAATTTTGGGAGTCTAAATTACCCAAATATTGTTCCCCAACATATTTTGTAAGAAGCGATAATTGCAATCGATCGGAGGGTTGGTATTGAATTGCATTGGAAACAACAACTTCTGGCGAATATGCTATATGAGTATCGCCCAAAGTTTCTAATTTACCGTTTCGCTTAAAGATGTAATCTTTGTTTTTATTTTTACTTAATGATACTGTAGGATGAATTACCCATTTATCAGTAAGCGCAATCAGGGCATCTATTTCAAGTCCCAGTCGATAACTATCTCCAACATTGGCGCGAATAGGAGCTCCAACATCGTCTATAGCTCCTGTCAACACCAGTTGATCTTGGTATTTCATGTAATAAAGATTTGTATTGACTCGAGAGCTTCCCGATTGGAAGCGCCAACCTAATTCAAAATCATCCAAAATTTCTGGAAGCGGAGTGCCATTTTCATAATCCGTTCGGTTGGGTTCTCTTTGCGCTCTGGCATAAGATGTATAAAAATAATGATTGCTATTATGCTTGAATGTAAGTCCAGCTTTGGGATTAAAGAATTCAAAAGTCGCATCCACTTTGTTACCTTCAAAAAGAGCGTCGGCTTCGTAATTTAAAGAACGGTATTGAAGATCCAAATACCCAAGCCATTGACTAGTCAATTGAATCTCGAGTTTTGAAAATACATTGGCTTCTTTTTTGTTTCCAAAATTGTCGTAATATCGGTTGCGAATCTCACTGTTACCTGCATTACGTGCCCAAATTACTTCTCCAAAATGATCTCCTTCGTAGGTGTTCAAAGAACTTCCTAAAGTCCAATCCACAGATGATTTTTTATAATTTATTGAAACCGTTGTTCCATAAAAATCATTTTTCAACCATTTTCTTCGAATCAAATCGGTTGTATTTAGGGTTGTCGAACCCACAATAATGGGAGTCAAATTGTATTCTGAAAAAGATTGATCTTCTTTGTATTGTTCATAAAATCCTCTGCCATGGGTATAATGTAGTGCGATATTGGTGCTTAAAGATGCGTCCCATTTTTGATTCCAATGCAATTGAAAATGGTCTTGTTTGTAATTATCTACTTCATTGTCATAAAATTGAACGTTGTCATTCTCATCAGTATATTTTCCTGCCGAATTATAAGTGCGATGGGTGCGTAATGTTTCTTTGTCTTCAATACCATTCCAAGACTGATAAGTAACTTCGTGACCTCCAAAAGCCAAGGCTTTAATCAAGGTGTTGTCATTCAAATAAGAAGCTTGTAGAAAAAACGATTCTAAGTCTGAAGTCGCTCTATCAATGTATCCCTCCGATTGAATGGAAGACAGTCGTCCGGCAAATTCAATACGATTGTTTAACAGGCCCGTTGTAAATTTCAAAGTGGACTTCAGGGTATTAAAACTTCCCAAAGAATTGGACAATTCAACCCCAGGGAGTGTTGCTACCGCATCGGTAAGCAGATTGAGGCTCGCTCCAAATGCTCCGGAACCGTTGGTGGATGTGCCGACTCCCCTTTGCAGTTGAAGGCTCTCTGTAGAAGATGCAAAATCGGGCATATTTACCCACCATACTCCATGAGATTCGGCATCGTTGAGCGGAATTCCGTTCAAAGTTACGTTGACGCGAGTAGCATCGCTTCCTCGAACACGAATTCCTGTATATCCAATCCCTGCTCCCGCATCAGAAGTTGTAACAACTCCTGGAAGGTATTTCATTAAAATAGGAATGTCTTGCCCCAAATTTCGTTGAGACAACTCTTTTTTGGACAGATTGGAAAAAGTTACCGGCGAATTGGCATCGACACGAAGGGCTGCCACCATTACTTCCTCCAATTCAAAGGTTGGTTTTTGAATAGAATCAGTCGGTTTGGATTGCGCCATCATCGAGTCAGCCATCAAAAAAATTATTAGAAAAAAAGAATGTTTCATTTGTATAAAAAAACAAATACAAATAAAAGGGGTTATTATTCTGTATAAAGATTACTAATGTACTTTTTCAAATCCCTTGGCGGCATTATCCGCCCAGGTTCATTGGGTATGATCTCAGCCCGATTGGTTGGGCACCCCTTATGAGACAATGCAAATATAAAGAAATTAAAGTTAAAATCCCGGTTTAATACACTTGATGCCCTGGACGTAATAGTTCGTTTGACGATTTTACAGGAGTGAACGTAAAAATGGGAACTTCTACAAAAAGTGTTGTCCACAAAGACATAGAGCCATTCCAAAGTCCGGGATGTTCGAGTGCTTTTACTGAAGCTCCCCTCATCGATTTGTTGGAAATTAAATAAGCGCTTGGATCGGAAAATTGTGTCAAATCAAATTTTTGACCCTTGTAATCTTTTAACCCACAAACTAAGTCAACAGGATTAAAATGACTCCCTGATTTGAAAATATTCTTTTGTTTATTGTTGTTCATATCAACTTGAGCAGACTCAACAATTTGAAGAGAATTTTTATTATTCTTCCTAACCCAAAAAGGTCCTCCTCCAGGCTCTCCTTCATTTTTAACCATTCCACAAACGCGAATAGGTCGATGCAGTGCTTTTTTACAGGCTTCAAAAAACAATTGATCATTGGATTCTACCAAGTAAGAAAGATTCAATTCTTCCTTGATAAAAATTTCCAATTCTTTTCGATTCGCTGATCCATCGTCTATTTTATGAAGCCACTCAAAACATTTTTCTTGAACAGCGAGTAGTTTTCCTGCCAATATTTTTTTATAAAGCGCTCTTTTTTCGTGCCAATCTCTTTTAGACACATTGTCAATGTTTTTAATAAACACAATGTCGGCATGCAAATCGTTGAGGTTGTGAAGCAACGATCCGTGTCCGCCATTTCGAAAAACCAATTGACCCCAATGGTCTCGAATCGGCTTGTTGTTATGATTTACAGCAAGCGTATCGGTTTTGGGATGTTGGTGTGAATATTCAATTTTAACTGCAACATTGTGTTGCTTAGAAATTTTAGATACTATGGGTTGCAAAAATTCCTTGATGATCAAAGAATTTTCGGGAGGGATTGTAAAATGAAGTTTTACTGATTGGCGCGATTTTGCATAATGTAGCGATTCATACAATTGCTCTTCAAAGGCTGTTACAACTTCCCCTCGATAGTTGTGAAAGGGAACCAGCCCTTTTGGAATTTCTCCATATAGTTTTAAAACTAAATTTATAAATGCTATTCTGTATTGGTTGATGGGAGTTCTTTGAATTCCCTTTTTGGCTAATTCTGCATCTACTTGCTTTGAAAAAGGAAACTTATCCATTCCTGCAATAAATTCCCGAAGTTTGTGGGACTTATTGTTGTTCAAATATGCATTCAGAGACTGTTTGCTTGAATTGTAAGTTGTCTTAAAAAAATACAAAAACTTAAACATTCTTGTCGCCATTCCCGATGCGGGTACAAAGTTTACAACTTTCAAGTCGTCAACAGCAGCCTCGTATTTTTGTTGCAACTGTAATTGTTCTTCATCATTCAAGACTAAAATTCCATTTTTAATCGAAGCTGCTGATTCAAGAAAAACGAATTGATTTCCTTTTTTAAAAATGTTGAGTTGGTTTTCAACATCTTCAGGAGTTAACTCTTTTTGTTTGATTTCGTTAAGGTTGTTTTTAGTAAATGGAAGCATTTTTTAAAATTAAATCATCTATAATTTGAGTGGCTTGGCGAAGCCGTTCCTTGGGAGATCCTTTTAAAACCGTGTAAGGCCGGTTGTATTTAATTAGTGTATTTTCAAAAAAGTCATACATTTCTTTTCTCTCTGTAGGCTTGTCTCTTAAATCATCGGCTTCCCATGGCACATCAATATAGGTCAAAAAATACATGTCATACGTATTTTTAAGTGCAAATTTTTCCAATATTGGATCGCAAGAACCTATATAGTAAGCTTCAGAATATACTTTGGTTTCTAACAAATCCGTGTCACAGATGAGTACTTTATTGGCTTTTGAAACCAAACGATTTTCATTGTTTATTTGTCCTTCCGCAATGGGCAAGAGGTCTTCAGCGGTGCAGGTTGTTTTGGTATTGTTCCATTTTTCTTGAAGATATGCTCTGGCAAATTCAGGAACCCAAACCGAGTCGTAATAGCGTGCCAATTGTTTTGAAAGCGATGTTTTTCCTGTTGATTCAGGACCAAACAACACCACTTTTACGCACGAAGAAGGGGTTTGTCCAAGGTTTTTTTCCATAGAAAATATCCAGCAATAGCTACAAAGGTAAAAATTAGATATTGAAAACTAGTAAAAGTTAGTCCTTTGTATAAATAAAGCGGAACCGAAATGATATCTCCGATGATCCAAAAAATCCAATTTTCAATTTTTCGGCGAGCCATCAACCACATTCCCACAAAGAAAATAGCTGTTGTTAGGGTATCAACATATGCCGTCCATGACGACCATTTCTCAGCAAAATGATACACTCCAAAAACAAATACAAGAGTTGTCATAAAAATAATCCAAGCGATTTTCTTTTCAGAAGCAGTAGTGCGACTTATTGGAGTAAGGGATTCGCCATTCGATTTACGTGTCCACACATACCACCCGTAAATACTCATTACAAAGTAATATGCATTGATCATCATATCACCCAGTAAAACCCATTTCCACAATAAATACACAAAAATAGCGGTAGAAATTAAGCCTGTTGGAAATACCCAAATATGATTTTTTTTGGCGTACCACACGCTCAAAAAACCAAAAATCACTCCTGTTATTTCCAAAAAAATATCGATGGATGCGTAATCAGCATATTGCCCAAAAAGGGTCTCAAAAAAAAGGTTCATAATCGCTTCGGTTGGATTTGACAATTTTCATATGTAAAATAATATGCTCTGAATTTTCAAAAGCTTTTTGAGTTGCTTGGTTGATAGAAGACATCACGGTATTAAAATCACCATAAATTTGAGTGCTCAATGGTGTTTCGTGAATCGTACATCCCGAGGCTCTAAGCTCTTTGATGAAATCAATAATGGGTGTTTCGTAATGATCTTGAAGCGGAGTAAGGGTAAGTTCAACAGAAATATCCATTTTTGAAATTATTTTTTTAATGCAAGAGCACAAGAATAGTTGGGCCAATGATACACCCAGTTTTTTAATATTACAAATCCAGCCGCTGTTTGAACGGTGCTAACGAGGTGATCGGATTGGCTTTTGGCAATTCGAATGTGGTTTAAAAAACTCAGTCCTTTTTGACCTATAAGCTTGTAAGCGGCTTCTTTAATGCACCAAGAAGTAGTCAGCATACGATCCGAAGAAAGTAGAGCACACTCGGAAGGATGTAGAAACTTGGGTGCAATGGTTTGAATTTTGGGACGTTCTTTTTCCAAATCAACACCCACTTCTTGGGAGCTAATAGCCACAGCGACAAATTCAAAAGAATGTGAAATGGATATGAAATTTTCATCCGACAAATGCGGTTTTCCCATAGCATCATACGAAAGATTGTGAGGCGCATACCCTGCCTGTTTAAGAAGCTGCCTGACTCCTAAAAATCCCTTTCGATGCATAGTTGATTGCATTTGTGACAAGCGGTTTTCACAATAGGAGGTAAGAACGAGTCCCTGATGCAATTCTTTTTCCGATTCTGTCAGTTCCCACAAATAAATTGTTGTGTTGTCGTTAGGAGTTAAATGTTTGTATATCGGCATTCTATGTCGTAAATTTGCAAATCAAAATTGCTATAACAAAGATACAACTATGTCAACAAAAACTACTCCTTACACCGCCTACAAAGTCAAAGATATTTCTTTGGCAGATTGGGGGCGCAAAGAAATTACCTTAGCAGAAGCAGAAATGCCTGGGCTTATGTCGTTGCGAAACGAATATAAAAATCAAAAACCTTTGGCAGGAGCTCGAATAGCGGGTTGTTTGCACATGACCATTCAAACAGCAGTTTTGATAGAAACCTTAGTTGATTTGGGTGCAGATGTTACTTGGAGTTCTTGTAATATTTTTTCCACTCAAGACCATGCTGCCGCAGCTATTGCAGCCGCAGGAATTCCTGTTTATGCCTGGAAAGGAATGACAGAAGAAGAATTTGAATGGTGTATTGAGCAAACCGTATTTTTTGGTGAAGACCGAAAGCCTTTGAATATGATTTTGGATGACGGAGGCGATCTAACCAATTTGGTATTGGATCATTATCCTGAGTTGGTTTCCGAAATTAAAGGACTGTCGGAAGAAACCACTACAGGAGTTCACCGTTTGTATGAGCGTGTCAAAAACGGAACCTTACCCATTCCTGCAATTAACGTCAATGACTCGGTTACCAAATCTAAATTTGACAACAAATACGGTTGCAAAGAAAGTGCTGTTGATGCGGTACGAAGAGCCACTGACACTATGTTGGCAGGAAAACGAGTAATCGTTGCCGGATACGGTGATGTTGGAAAAGGAACAGCGGCTTCTTTTAAAGGGGCTGGTAGTATTGTAACCATTACCGAAATCGATCCTATTTGTGCGCTACAAGCCTCTATGGACGGTTTTGAAGTCAAGAAAATGGAAACTGTCATTGGTAATGCCGATGTGGTAGTAACTGCAACTGGAAACAAAGACATTATTTCCGAAAAGCATTTTCGAGCTATGAAAGATAAAGTCATTGTTTGTAATATTGGTCATTTTGATAACGAAATAGACATGGAATGGCTCAACGGCGCCTATGAAAATACCAAAGACGAAATCAAGCCGCAAGTCGATATGTACACGGTGGATGGTAAAAACATTATTGTCTTGGCCGAAGGACGTTTGGTCAACTTAGGTTGCGCAACTGGACATCCGAGTTTTGTGATGAGTAACTCTTTTACCAACCAAACCTTGGCGCAAATAGAACTTTGGCAACATGCTGACAAATACAATAACGAAGTATATATGTTGCCCAAACATTTGGATGAAAAAGTAGCCAAACTTCACTTGGAACGCATGGGTGTAGAACTCGAAGAGCTTCGTGAAGATCAAGCTTCCTACATAGGTGTAACGGTAGAAGGTCCCTACAAGCCGGATTATTACCGTTACTAAAACAACCCTTTTATAAAAAAAAAGCCTCGCAAATGCGAGGCTTTTTTTATTACAAAATAAATATTGTTTAGGCATCAAAGGGTACGATAGATACGTACGATTTGTTGTCTTTCTTTTTGGTAAATTTTACCAATCCATCCACTCTAGCGTGAAGGGTGTGGTCTTTTCCGGCGTAAACATTTTCGCCAGGGTTGTGGGCAGTGCCTCGTTGACGTACGATGATATTTCCAGCAATAGCAGCTTGTCCTCCAAAAATCTTAACGCCCAAGCGTTTGGATTCGGATTCTCTACCGTTTTTAGAACTACCAACTCCTTTTTTGTGAGCCATTGTGTGTGAGTTTAAATTATACTTATGCGTTCAATGCAGCAATCAAATCTGCTTTTTTCATCGCTGAAATTCCTGCGATTCCTTTGTCTTTAGCCAATGCCTTTAATTCGGCGACCGTTTTGCCACTCAAATCCTCTTTCGCTTCTTTTTTAGGAGCTGCTTTGGGTTGGGTTGCTTTGGGTTCAGAAGCGGCTTCTTTTTTGGGAGCTGCTTTTGTAGCACCGCCCGAAGCAGAAATTCCTTCGATTAAAAGCTCGGTTAACGATTGACGATGTCCGTTTTTAACACGGTATCCTTTTCTTCGTTTCTTTTTGAAAACGATAACTTTATCGTCCTTCAAATGCTTAACTACTTTTGCCTCAACAGAAGCTCCAGTGATAGCCGGGGCGCCAAGGGTGATTTTGTCTCCGTTAGCCAACATCAAAACATTATCAAAAGTAACTTTTGATCCTGCCTTGGCGTCCAATCGGTGAACAAAAACCTTTTGGTCTTTTGCAACTTTAAATTGCTGCCCTGCTATTTCTACAATTGCGTACATAGCGTTGAATTTGTTTTTTTTGTTTAAAAATGTCTGCAAATATAAGTGTTCTGCCACTGACTACCAATCTTTTTTTAAATTTAAATATTAGCCTTTTCATTTTCTTAATAGTCAAGAATAGTATCTAGTCTTTTTTAAGGCTGCTTAGGCGCTTTTTTATTGACCAACGACACTCCATAAAGGATGAGTCCCGCAGCTACCAACTGCCAAAAATTAATGGTTTCTCCATCTAGCACACCCCACCCTATGGCAACAATCGGAAGCGTATAGGTGACTGAGGAAGCAAAAACTGGAGAAGCAAATTGAATAAACTTATTGAACATAATTTTTCCAATAACCGTTCCAAAAAATGATAGCAACAGAAGGTATTTGAAAGACTCCCACACTTCTGAACTATGATAAACTTCTGCTTTAAAAAAACCCGTAAAACTTAGAATGATAAGAGCAGGAATGGAAATAAAAATAAAATTTCCCAAAGCAATAGCCATGGCTGAAACATCTTGCAAGTGGCGTTTCAGAATGTTTACATTGAGAGCATAACAAAGGGAAGCTGTGAAAATTAGTCCAACATAAAATAGGTTTTGGTCAAGGGTAATTGAGGAATCTTCCATAACAAGCCAAATGGATCCAACAAACCCTATCAAAACCCCCCAAATTTGTCGCTTTTGAATAGAAAATTGGAAAAAGAAAAATCCAAAAAATAGCGTGGCCATAGGAGTCAATGAATTTAGAATTGCAGCTACACCACTATCGATTTTGGTTTGGGCAAAAGCAAAGAAAAAGGACGGAAAAAAAGTTCCAATAAATCCCGTAACGGTAATCCACTTCCATTGTTCTTTTGTAAGACCTTTTAACGAAGAAAATCCTATCAACAATAAAATTGCCGTTGAAATTAAAATGCGAATGGACCCTAATTGTAACGGGCTCAATCCTATCAAGCTTTTCTTGATTAGGATGTATGAACTACCCCAAATAAGAGTTAAAACTACTAAATAAACCCATTTTTTTTGTTGAACTACAGTCATATTTTTCTTTGTGCGAAGTTGCAACTAATATTTTTAAAGAATTAGTTATTTTTATGTAATTTAGCTACTTAAACTCATCTCTTATGAAAAATACTGTTCCATTACTCATTGTTTTATTGATTTTGGCTACTTCTTGCAACACTAAGGCTAAGCCTGAAGTTAAAACCGTTTCCACTGAAAAAACGTCTGAAATTTCTTCCGATGCTGTGCTCACAAAGGGTGAATTTGGTGTAGAAGGAATGACGTGTCAAATGGGCTGTGCATCTGCCATTGAAAAAAAACTGAATGCAGTTGCTGGAGTCCAATCTGCTAAGGTTGATTTTAGCAACAAAAAAGCCTTTGTTTCTTTTGATGCTTCTTTAACAAATGCAGAAGCATTGACTGCGGCAATTACCTCAGCTGGGGAAAGTTATTCGGTTACCACAGTCGATCTTGTTGAAGAATTCACTTTAAAAAGCTGCAAAAAAGACTGTGCAAAACCTTGTTGCACTAAAGACAAAGCGGCTTGTAAAAAAGACTGTACAAAACCTTGTTGCGTTAAAAAAGAAGCTGCTTAAAGCATTTCTTTCCATTCAAAAGTTTGCACCAACTTTCGAATATCTTTTTTGAGGTATTCCAAAGTAGGAAGTAACGAATCATAATTGGGTTTAGTTTCTATATAAATCGATCCCGAAACAAAATTGTTTTGTTTGTCGGTGACAAAAAACTGAACATTAGAAGCTGCATCTGCCTCTATTGTAAACAAGCTCCCCACTAGGTTTCGTTCGGCATCCTCAAATGCGCTTTGGTGAACTCTGGTAGTTCCTAAGGATTGTTCGTCTAGCTTTTTTTGAACATCTTCATACAATCTACCCAAGTTATTTTTTACGGGTAAATGAGTCAAAAAAATAGTGGCTTTCATAAAAGGATATTGAATTTCCAAATCACATCCTTTTGTAAAATGAATCGCTGACAAGCGATTGAATTGAAACTGAAAGCTACAATCGGATTGAAAAAATTGATATTGAGCTTTTGGGTATTCCAAGGCTAAAAAGCCTGCAGGCTTGGGCAGACTGGGTTGAGAGCATGAAAACAGCATTCCAATAAAACCTAAAATAATGGCCCTCATAATACCTGTTTTTTATGAACCTTAACCCGTTGGATGCGCTTTTTATCAACAGCTTCAATGGTAAAAACAACTCCATGAAATTCAATTGAAGTGTTTTTTCTTGGAAATAACCCTGTTTGTTCCAAAACAAAACCCGCCAATGTTTCTGCTTCTCCTTTTTGCTCCTCAAACGAGGATTCATCGTCAAATTGCATAATGCGATAAACATCTTTCAAGTTTGTTTTTCCTTCAAACACAACGGTATTTTTATCAATTTTAGAATACATCACATCGTGATCGTCAAATTCATCGCTTATTTCACCAACAATTTCTTCCATAATATCTTCCAATGTCACTAGTCCCGAAGTGCCCCCGTATTCGTCCACTACAATAGCCAAATGCATTTTCATGGATTGAAAATCCATTAGCAGATCGTCTAATTTTTTGTTTTCAGGAACAAAATAAGGATCCCTTAACAATTGAACCCAATCATAGGTTGATTGATTTATATAAGGCAATAAATCTTTGATGTAAAGTACGCCTACAACCGAATCTATTTGCTCTCTATAAACAGGAATTCTTGAAAAACCATATGCAACAATTTGTTCTTTTACTTCTTGAAAAGAGAGTGATTCTGAAAGGGCAAACATATCTATACGGGGTCGCATGACTTGTTTGGTGTCTATATTTCCAAAACTAACTATTCCTTGAAGAATTTGTTGCTCTTTGGCTGTTGTGTCCTTTTCGTCGGTAAGTTCCAATGCTTTTGAAAGTTGATCAACCGAAATATTAGAACGTTTTTTTCCCAACGAATTGTGTAAAAAATTAGTCCATTTACTCATGGGAAGTGTTAAAAAGAAAAAGATATAACGATCCATAAAATGAATCGGTAGGGCCATTCGTTTTGCAAAAGAAACAGCATTTCTGTTGGCATAGACTTTAGGAAGAATTTCTCCGAACAAAAGAATAAGAAAAGTAATTAATCCAACCTCTACAACAAATCGAAGCACTGTTGAAGTTATATTCGAAAACAACACGTTGGACATAGAGGCAAACAACAAAACGGTAGCGATATTGATAAAATTATTACCAACAAGGATGGTGGCTAGTAATCTTTTTGGGTTTTTTCGCAGTTTAAAAACAAGTTGGTAACGCTTATTTTTTGACTTTGAAAGCGTTGTTAAGTCTGATGATGAGAGTGAAAAAAAGGCAACTTCAGCACCGGATATCATTGCTGAAAAAAACAATAAAACACATAGAAATAAGAGTTTGAGTAGCAATAACACATCGAGTGTTGTGGCTAAAAAAAAGATACTAAGGGGGTCAGAGTCCAATGCTAAAATTATTTAAAAAGGTAAGTCATCCGAAGGTTCTTTGGGTTGTGATGTAGCAGCAGGCGGAGAGCTTGGCTGAGCCACAGCTTGTTCTGAAGCGGGGTTGGCAGAAGCCGACACCTCGCCTTTTGGAGTTAAAAATGTAAACTCATCTACGTTGATTTCCGTTGAATATCTAGGATTGCCGTCTTCTCCTTGCCATTTTCGTGTTTTTATACGTCCTTCTATATAAACCTTGTCTCCTTTATTAAGATACTTTTCACAAACTTCAGCCGCTTTGTTTCTAACCACAATATTATGCCATTCGGTATTAGAAACTTTTTCGCCTGCTTTGTTGGTATAGGTTTCGTTGGTGGCAAGGGGAAATCTTCCAATAGAGCCGCCGCCTTCAAAATAATGCATTTTAACTTCGTCTCCTAGATGCCCTATTAGCATTACTTTGTTTAATGTTCCACTCATGATTTTTTTGAATTAATACTTCAAAGGTACTAAAAATGAAAGTCATTTAAAAAACGTGCTGTTAATGCGGAAACGGGATATTTTTCAAGCTTTTCAATAGCAATACTAGAGGCCGGTAGATCAAGAGCAGAAACAATCCAAAATTGAGTAATTAAATGTTGATGAGAGAGCTTATGTACAATAGGAGTCTCATTGTAAAGTGAAATTTCAGAATGAGAATGAAGCGCCCATTTTGGAAAATTACTATGATTTTTAAGTGCTGTTTCACTCATGAGGGTGTCGCTTTCGAGAAGCGGAAACTCATACAGGTTTTGCCAAATTCCTTTGCCAGTTCGTCGTACTAATAGAGTGTCCGATGCATTTCCGATAAAAACCAAATAGTTAAAGTGTCGTGTTTTAATCTTAGTCTTATTAATTTTTACGGGCAATGACTTTATGGTATTCTCAGCAAAAGCAACACATTTGAATTGAAATGGGCATTCGGAGCAATTTGGATTTTGGGGTTTACACTGCAATGCTCCTAATTCCATAATGGCCTGATTGAATGTTGCAGGATCCTTATAATCTATCAATGCAAAGGCCAATTCTTTGTATTCTTTGATCCCTTTGGAGGAGTTAATTGGAGTTTGAATGCCAAAAAAACGTCCTAAAAATCGATACACATTCCCATCCACTACAGGGGTTTTGTGACCAAAACAAATGGAGGCAATTGCACTGGCCGTATAGTCGCCAATTCCCGGCAATTGCAACAATGCATCGTAGCTGTTAGGCATCTTTCCGCGATAATCCTTTACAATAATTTGGGCTGCTTTATGGAGGTTTCGAGCGCGACTATAGTATCCCAATCCTTGCCAACATTTAATAACATCTTGTTCGGAGGCGGCAGCTAGGTCAAAAACAGAAGGAAACTGGTTGAGAAACTTTTCATAGTAGGCCCAACCCTGAGCTACGCGCGTTTGTTGTAAAATAATTTCTGAGAGCCAAATAGCATACGGTTCCTTGAGTTGCCTCCAAGGCAAGTCTCGTTTATTTTTCAAATACCAGTCTATCAATAAATTGGAGAAATTCATGGTGTCAATTATAACAGGACGAAATATAATGATATCTCATTTAATATTAGCCGATTAGCATCGGTGTATTGTCAATATTAATTTATATATTTGCGAACCTTAAAAACAAAACAAAATTAAAATTACAGCGCTATGACCAAAGCAGAAATTGTAGCAAAAATTTCAGAAAATCTTGGGATTGAAAAAAATGAAGTTCTTGCCACTGTTGAACATTTTATGCAAGAAGTTAAAGAATCTCTTGAAGGAGGTGAAAATGTATATTTAAGAGGTTTTGGAAGCTTTATCGTTAAGACAAGAGCTGAAAAAACGGGAAGAAATATTTCAAAAAACACAACTATAAAAATACCCGCACACAACATTCCGGCTTTTAAGCCTGCTAAAGTGTTTGTTGAAAGTGTAAAATCTAATGTTGCTGTAAAATAAGGCAACTTTCATTAATTTAAACGAATTACATTATGCCAAGTGGTAAAAAACGTAAAAGACACAAGGTAGCTACGCACAAGCGTAAAAAAAGAAGTCGAGCAAATCGACACAAAAAGAAAAAGTAGTTACTACTTTTTCTTTTTGGAACAACATTCATCGCTCTTTGAAATGAAATCTTTAAGTTATCGTTCGTAATTTTTAAGATTTCGACAGGCCTTAAAAATCCTGTGTACTATTAATTATTAATCCATTTATACAGTAAACTGTATAAATACAAAATCATCATTGTGAGTAAAGAACTAATTATTCGTTCCAATGCCTCCGCGGTGGATTTTGCCCTGCTAAGGGATGGAAAATTGATTGAATTATATAAAGAAGTAGACAATAACAAGTTTAGTGTAGGTGACATTTTTATTGCTAAAATCAAAAAACCCGTTTCTGGTCTCAACGCCGCATTTGTTAATGTAGGGTATGAGAAAGATGCCTTTTTGCATTACCACGACTTGGGTCCAAAGATTACTACCCTCTTAAAATTCATCAAAGGTGTAAGCACAGGTAAGGTGAAAGATTTTTCACCAAAAAAATTTCCATTAGAACCGGAGATTGATAAAGATGGTAGCATTTTAGACGCTATCAAAGCCAATCAATCCATTCTTGTACAAATCATAAAAGAACCCATTTCTACAAAAGGGCCCAGAATTAGTTCTGAGCTTTCTTTTGCAGGTCGTTATTTGGTATTGGTTCCTTTTTCAGATCGAATTTCTATTTCACAAAAAATAGGGTCTCGAGAAGAAAAAAACCGCCTCAAACGATTGGTTCAAAGCATCCGACCCAAAGGGTTTGGTGTCATTGTACGGACGGTAGCAGAGGGCAAAAAAGTCGCTGAATTGGATAAAGATTTGCAAAACCTGTTCGATCGTTGGACAGGCATGTGCAAAAAAATTCGACATGCTGAACACCCTACCAAAGTACTTAGTGAAATGAATCGTGCTTCGTCTATATTACGAGACGTATTTGACGATTCCTTTTCTGGTATTCATGTAGATGATCAAACAATGTTAACAGAAGTAAAGGACTATTTGGATCAAATAGCTCCCGATAAGAAATCGATTGCTAATTATTACAATGCTGATCTTCCGATTTTTGAAAAATATGGCGTTGATCGCCAAATCAAAACATCCTTTGGAAGAACCGTCTCCATGAGTCGAGGTGCGTACTTAATTATAGAACATACCGAAGCACTCCATGTAATAGACGTCAACAGCGGAAATCGATCTAACAAAGCCAAAAATCAGGAAGATACTGCGCTTGAAGTAAACATGATTGCTGCAACCGAAATTGCGTTGCAACTTCGATTGCGTGATATGGGAGGAATTATTGTAGTTGATTTTATCGACATGGTAAAACCTCAAAATCGTAAGAAGCTTTTTGACCATTTCAGAGAAGAAATGGAGTCAGATCGCGCAAAGCACAAAATACTTCCACCAAGTAAAATTGGCTTAATACAAATGACACGGCAACGTGTACGTCCTGAAATGGATATCAAAACCAAAGAGAAAAACCCAAACCTAAATGGTGAGGTAGAAGCTCCTATTGTTTTGATTGACATAATTTCAGGCGAATTAGAAAAGATTGTTACAAATAAAAAACACGCAGGAAAAGGAATCACCTTGCATTTGCATCCTTTTATTGCGGCGTATGTAACAAAGGGATTTCCATCCATTCGTTCAAAATGGTATTTTGAACATAAGAAATGGGTGAAGATAATCCCTAGAGATGCTTACACCTATTTACATTATCGCTTTTTTGATAACCAAAAAAAAGTGATTCACGTATAAACTAAAGCGGCTTTCGAGCCGCTTTTTTTGTGCCATAATTTTTCCTTTATTTGCAATATGCACTATAAAAAATCATACACGATTCAGGAAGCAAAACAAAAATTGGAAGCCTATTGTTCCTATCAGGATCGATGTCATTTTGAGGTTGTTCAAAAACTCAAACAAATGAACATGATTCCCAGTGCTGTTGAGCAAATTGTTGCACAACTGATCTCTGATGAGTTTTTAAATGAAACTCGATTCTCAAAAAGTTTTGCCCGAGGTAAATTTCGTATCAAAAAATGGGGAAAAATTAGAATTGAAAATGAATTGAAAATTCGACAAATATCGCAATACAATATCCGATTGGCACTCCGTGAAATCGATGAGCACGAATACCTAACTACGCTTGATGACTTAATAAAGAAAAGAAAAGCTCAAATTTCCGAAACGCACCCGCTTAAAGTAAAGAAAAAAATCGCCGATTATTTGTTTTACAGAGGTTGGGAATCGCATTTGGTTTTCGATAAAATCAATCAACTCAAACTCTAATAAAAAACACGCTTATTGCCCTAGAAAAAGTGAAAATTCATTCCCAAAAGAAAATTGCTTTTGGGCATGGGTACTAAATTAGTTTCCGAATAGCTTTCATCGAAAATATTGTTGGCTATCAACGAAAAAGTAACCCGACTGGTCTGGTATCGAATCGCAGCATCAACTACAGAATACGAATCTCCCAAGCTGCGCTCTGCAAACTTATACACAATGCTCAAAGGTATTTTCTGATGTATCTTAAGGCTTGCATTTGTAGTAAGATGATGTTTTAAAGAATTGATAGAATAGCGCGAGTAATTTACACTCACGTCCTTAATTTCGTCCTCTAAATAGGTGTAACCCACATTGAATTTTTGAATCAAATTAAACAGCGAAAAGACAAATTGAGTATTTAATTCTATTCCTTTTGAATTGAGTTTTGCAAAATTGGTTGCCTTCCAACGATCCTCCTCTTTTTCTTTTACATAATCAATCAAATCGTCAGAATCGCGATTGAAAACGGCCGCAGAAATTCTAATGTTTGAAAATTGCAAAACACCCCCCAATTCTTGTGCAATCGCAGACTCTGGCTGTAAATTCTCGTCTCCTACAGTTGTTGATGAGCTGTAATACAAATCGGTATAAGTAGGAACACGGTATGTAATTCCTCCATTGGCATAAAGTCTAAAAACATCGTTGATTTGATATCCTATATCAATTCCTGGAAAAATATGCGTTCCAAAATCCGAAAAATGATTGACAGCAATCCCTGGGGTAATATCCAATTGGTTATTAGCTAATAAAAATTTGTGCTCTAAGAAAAGGGTTGTTGAGGAGCGGTTGCGATCTCCCAAATTGTTACTCGAAATGGTTATTTTATTGACATCAACGCCAACACCCGATATCCCCAATTTTGATGAGTAAGAGGCATTAAATTCAGCGCCTATTTTGTTTGAAATGTGTAGGTTTCGGTACAAAGAAGGATTGTGTCTTACAAAAAGATACATGTCTTGATTTCGTTTCCAAAACACTCTGGGTTTAAACACCCAATTACCCGACTTAAGCGCCGTCGAAACTCCTAACAAACTAGCTTGTGTTTCTTCGTACTGATCAATTGCAGAAGAAGAACCGTAAAATCCGTTGGCTCCAAAATCTCGTTCGGAAAATGTAGCAATAAAATTAATCGGAGTTGCACGGCTATAGAAAGTGCTTTTCACAAAACCATTGGTGTTTTTATAATCGGTATTGTATCGATATCCATCAGATGATGCTTGGGAAAAGTGAACGATATGATTGGTTTTATTCAGTTTGCCTCCAAAGGTTATTGAGCGATTGTATTGGTCAAACGAACCTGCTTGTAGGTTTAAATTTAGGTTACTAGACAGCTTTTTTTTTGTCACAATGTTAATCGCACCCGTAAACGCATTTTGCCCAAAGATTCGTGCGGCTGGCCCTTTCACGACTTCAATACGTTCTACCACTTCAATGGGTACTAAAATATTAAGGCTGTGGTGTCCCGTTTGAGGGTCTTCTACCTTAATTCCGTCAATCAATAAGAGTGTTTGGTCAAATCCGCCGCCTCGAAGATACAAGTCGGCCTGAGAGCCTCCTGTACCTCTTCTTCGAATATCAACTCCCGTAATTTGCTGCAAAACATCCGCAATAGTTGTAGCTGCACTTTGCTGAATATCTTTGGCAGAAATGATATCAATAGTTCTTGAATTTTTAGAAAACGGGACGTCAATTCGAGATGAAGTGATTATAACTTCCTCAAGATTTTCCTGAGAAACCTCTTTTTGTGAATGGCTAATTAAAGGCCAAAGAAACAAAAGTAATGGCAGTAATCGAAGAATCATCTTTGTATGGATTTTGTTTTAATGTAAAAAATTAAAACCTATTGAATCGGACTACTGAGCTATTAGGGGTCTAGGAGTCAGCCAGAATAATCACTTTATTTTCGCGCATTTCAATGACACCGGATTCAATTTCTAACAAAAATTCGTTGTCGTTTCCTTTTTTAAATTTAGAAGCATGCTCATTATCGAGGGAAAAGTTGCCTTGAATTTTAACGATCCCTTGTTCTAAAATAGAAACTATGGGAGCGTGCATGTTCAACATTTGGAAAGCGCCGTCAGTCCCCGGAACAGCAACAGATGTAACTTCTCCGCTAAATAATGTAGCTTCTGGGCTAACGATTTCTAAATACATAAATCGAGTTTAATAATTAGGCTTCAGCAAGCATTTTTTCTCCCGCTTCAATAGCTTCTTCGATGGTTCCTTTAAGGTTAAAAGCAGCCTCAGGAAGGTGATCCAACTCTCCGTCCATAATCATGTTAAACCCTTTGATAGTTTCTTTAATGTCTACCAAAACACCCGGAATACCTGTAAATTGTTCAGCTACGTGAAAGGGTTGTGATAAGAATCGTTGTACACGTCTTGCTCTGGAAACGGCTAATTTGTCTTCTTCCGACAATTCTTCCATTCCAAGAATTGCGATAATGTCTTGAAGTTCTTTATAGCGTTGTAAAAGTTCTTTTACTCGCTGTGCGCAGTTGTAGTGATCATCGCCTAAGATGTCAGCTGATAAAATTCGCGAAGTAGAATCCAAAGGATCTACTGCAGGATAAATCCCCAACTCAGCAATTTTACGAGAAAGTACTGTAGTAGCATCTAGGTGAGCAAACGTAGTCGCCGGTGCTGGATCCGTAAGGTCATCCGCAGGTACGTAAACCGCTTGTACAGATGTAATGGATCCGTTTTTAGTAGAAGTAATTCGTTCCTGCATCGCTCCCATTTCGGTTGCTAATGTAGGTTGATATCCTACTGCTGAGGGCATACGCCCTAACAAAGCTGATACCTCAGAACCTGCTTGAGTAAATCGGAAGATATTATCTACGAAAAATAATACATCTTTTCCTTGACCGTCTCCGGCTCCATCACGGAAATACTCAGCAATGGTTAATCCTGAAAGGGCTACTCGTGCACGTGCTCCAGGAGGCTCGTTCATTTGTCCAAAAACAAAAGTTGCTTTGGACGCTTTCAATGCTTTTTTATCTACTTTTTGAAGATCCCAACCGCCTTCTTCCATGGAGTGTAAAAAATCTTCTCCGTAGTTGATAATACCAGATTCCAACATTTCGCGAAGCAAATCGTTTCCTTCTCGTGTACGTTCTCCTACTCCTGCAAATACAGAAAGTCCTCCGTGCCCTTTGGCAATGTTGTTAATTAATTCTTGGATCAAAACTGTTTTTCCAACACCCGCACCACCGAATAAACCAATTTTTCCACCTTTGGCATAGGGCTCAATCAAGTCGATTACCTTAATCCCTGTGAACAAAACTTCAGTAGAAGTGGAAAGGTCTTCGAATTTGGGTGCCTCTCTGTGTATAGACAATCCATTGTCTCCTGTTTTGGGAAGGTTTCCTATCCCATCGATTGCATCTCCAATTACGTTAAACAGACGTCCGTAAACATCGTCTCCAATGGGCATTTTGATAGGATTGCCCGTAGCAAAAACTTCGGTACCTCTTGCCAATCCATCGGTCGAATCCATTGATATTGTTCGAACACTGTCTTCCCCGATATGCGATTGAACTTCCAAAACAAGGATGGATCCGTCTTCTCTTCTAATTTCAAGTGAATCGTAAATTTTAGGGAGTGCTGTTGAAGTTGTATCAAAAAATACGTCAACTACGGGACCGATTATTTGAGCAACTGTTCCTGTACTTTTAGACATTATTGTGCGTTTTTCTTTGGTTTAACGTGATGGTGACTTTATCGACAAATTTAAAGGTGCAAATATAGCTGTTTCTTCCTGAAAAAAAGAATTCTTTTTTAGGTTTTTATTACATAAAAAAGGCACCCGAAGGTGCCTTTAAAAAATATTATGAATTAACTATTAAGGATTTAATGTCAAGGAAACATAGTATTGGTTTCCAATCATACCACTACCTGGCATGTTTACATAGTCATCTCCCCCTACGTTGGCTCCTCCTACTTTAAGGATTCCATCGATAGCTGTTAAGTTCATGCTTACCTGAGCATCAAATATAACGGCAGATTCTACCGTTCTATCAATAAAAGAAGACTCGTAGTAATAATCGTCAAAATAACGAGCACTCACGTTGAAAGAGAAATTATCAAATAATTTTCTTCCCGACAAACTAACTTTTATCTGATTTTCAGGAGTGTTAAACGAAGGCTCAAACGAAGAATCGGTTCTGTCATAGTCTAGCTTGTTAAACTCATAGACAAATCCAAGGGTGTAATTGTCATACAAGCTTTTTTCAACAGAGACACTTGCTCCTAGCGTTTTTACATCTTCATCAACGTTTCCATCTACAGCAAACGGGAACAACGCTCCAGCAGCAACTGCCTCTTCTCCTGTTCCAGAAGCCCCAATAAATAAGGGAACATAAACTCCTTGTGCTGCAATAAAGTTATCGAAGTCACTATAGTATCCTGAAAAATCAATTGAAAGATCGCTGGTATTCAAACGATATCCTACCTCTAATGAACGAACAAATTCAGACTCTACGTTTTCAAGACTCGCTGGTGCAAGCGTAACACTATTAAGAGCGTGAGTAAACACGTGCTCTCCGGTAATTCCTTTGAAAACAGTATCAGTTCCTGGAATTGGAATGTCAATATTAAATCTTTCAACACTATCAGGCGAAGAACCCATCAAAATCTTATCCCCTGCATTTAGGGCAATGTATTGATCTTGATTGGTTGGATTTCTAAATCCTGTTTGGTAAGAAATTCGAATGTTTTGATTGTCACTAATTGC
>JAURCF010000006.1 GCA_030828565.1 Flavobacteriaceae bacterium | reverse complement strand
TTCTTCAAAATTATACACCTCCCAAGACTGAATCTCACTACCATCTTCAGGAGTAAAAGTCATGGTGAGTTTTCCTTTACCGCGTGTGACAACATCCGTTGCCTTGTATTGATCCCCAAAAGCATGACGCCCAATACAGATAGGTTTTGTCCACCCTTGTACATAGCGAGGAACATTTTTCATGATGATTGGTTCACGAAAAACAGTACCTCCAACAATGTTTCGAATAGTCCCGTTTGGAGATCTCCACATATTTGTTAAGGCAAACTCCTTTACACGATCTTCGTCAGGTGTTATGGTAGCACATTTGATTCCTACATGATATTTTTTAATTGCGTTGGCAGCATCAACAGTAATTTGATCTTTCGTTTTGTCGCGTGAAGTAACCGACAAATCGTAGTATTTTATATCCAAATCGACATAGGGGAGAATTAACTGATCTTTAATGAATTTCCAGATGATGCGAGTCATTTCGTCACCGTCTATTTCGACTACAGGTTGGGCTACTTTGATTTTTGACATTTTTCTAATATTTGTGCGCGCAAATATACAACAACAACTTCTTTTTTTTAAGCAGTAAGGAAGATATATTTGTTATTTTTCAGACACGATTTACTTTATAAACAATGGGGTTTAACTCTCAATTTCTCAAAAAAAAACTCCAGAAGAAATGCTGGAGTTTTTTTAGAAAATATTTTAGTGTTGTCGATCTTTGATTCGAGCTTTTTTACCCGTAAGCTCTCTGAAGTAATAGATTCTAGATCTCCTTACTTTTCCGCGTTTGTTGACCTCAATTTTTTGAATTGCAGGCAAATTGATTGGGAAAATTCGTTCAACGCCAACAGTTCCAGACATTTTACGAATGGTAAAGGTTTTGGAAAGTCCAGTTCCTTTAATTTGAATGACAACTCCTTTAAAGAATTGCGTTCTGACTTTTTCTCCTTCTCGAATTTCGTAGTAAACAGTAATGGTGTCTCCAGCATCGAACGCGGGCAGTTCTTTTTTTGAAACAAATTCGTCTTGTACGTACTTTACTAATGTTTCCATTTATGGAATAATTAAATATTTATCCAGTACAACATTCACGTCTTTCGTCAGCGGTTGAACCAAAATGGGTGCAAAAATACTTTTTTTTTAAAGAAAATAAAAACTTTTTATCGTCTAAAATATTTTATTTTAGCAAATCGGGCCGTAGTTTTTGAGTTCGCTGTTCGGCTTGTTGTTCTCGCCAAGATTCAATTTTTGGTGTATTTCCAGAAGTCAATATTTCAGGGACTTTCCATCCTTTGTAATCCGCAGGTCTTGTATATACAGGTGGCGCAAGCAATCCATCTTGATGGGAATCCGTTAGTGCTGAGGTTTCATCGCCTAACACACCGGGAATAAGCCTAATAATGCTATCACACAAAACGGCTGCTGCCAATTCACCTCCAGACAATACGTAATCGCCTATTGATATTTCTTTTGTGATAAAATGATCTCGAACTCTTTGGTCAACTCCTTTGTAATGTCCACATAAAATAACGATGTTTTTCTTTAAAGAGAGTTGGTTTGATATGTTTTGGTTGAGTGTTTCTCCATCGGGAGTCATATATATAATTTCGTCGTACTCGCGTTGATTTTTTAGTTTTGTGATGCATTGATCAATCGGTTCAATCATCATGACCATTCCGGCTCCTCCGCCAAATTGATAATCGTCAATTTGATTGTACTTATTGAGCCCATAATCTCTTAAATTGTGAACATGAATTTCCACCAATTGAGCATCAATGGCCCGTTGAAGGATAGAATGCTGAAAAGGACTATCAAGCAAATTAGGTACTACAGAAATGATATCAATACGCATTTCACAAAGATGCAAACAATTATTGAATCAAAAAAGACAAGGTGCTCAATGAATTGCCTCACCTTGTCTTTTGAATTGAAAATTAACCAGTATTTGTATCAATTAAAAATAATCCGTTCCCGTTCTCCGTCGGGAGCGATAAATAAAATATCGTTAATAGCTTCTCGTTGAATTTCTGTCAATTCACTTGCATCATTAATAGGATTTCCATTGATGTGAGTGATTATATATCCATTTCGAATACCCAATCGGTATAGGTTGGGGTTGTTTTGATCAATAATTTTCATTCCTTGATTCAGGTCGTATTTTTTCAATTCTTTTTTAGAAAGGTTTTTTAAACGCATGCTTAAAAATTCTACCATGGCATTTTTGGTGAGAGTAACAAGCGCAGTTTTTTTAACACCGTCTCTTAAAAAATGAACGGTTACCTTATCACCGGGTCGTTTGCTTCCCAAGTATCCAGAAAGTTCTGAGAACTTCGATATTTTAACTCCATCCAAATTTTGAATTACGTCGCCCTCTTGAAGACCTGCTTTTTTTGCACCCATGTCTTCGTCTACTGACGCGATGTAGAACCCTTCGGTAGTTTCAATGTCTAACTCTTTTGAAATGGTGCCGTTAAGACTTTGACCTCTTATTCCGAGCAATCCCTTTTGAACGTCTCCAAACTCAATGATGTCTTCAAAAACTTTTTTGGCTATATTGCTGGGAACCGCAAACGAATAGCCAATATAGGAGCCTGTTTCACTAGTTATAGCCGTATTGATTCCTATCAAATCACCTTCTGTATTTACCAAGGCTCCTCCGCTATTCCCCATATTAACGGCTGCATCGGTTTGAATGAACGATTGGTTTTTACCATCAAACAAATCTCTTGCTTTGGCACTTATAATTCCTGCTGTAACGGTAGAGGTTAGGTTAAATGGATTTCCAACCGCAAGTACCCATTCTCCAATTTTGGTTTGGTCTGAATCGGCAAATCGCACAAAAGAAAAGTCTTTTTTGGCGTCTAATATTTTCAAAACCGCAATATCGGTTGATGGATCAGTTCCTACCAATTCGGCCTCATAGACTTTGTTGTCATTGGTTTTAACCTCTAGCTGTTTTGAGTCTTCAATCACGTGATTGTTGGTAATGATGTATCCGTCTGGCGATACAATCACACCCGAACCCATTCCAATTCGAGTTCGCTGCATGTTCCCAGCTCCATTAAAATAATCCCATATTGAGGAAGGGCTAGAGACAACTCCTGTGTTTTTGATGTGCACTACTGCATTGATGGTTTTGTCCGCTGCAACCGTAAAATTTGTGTTTTCAGCAGCTTCTACGATTACAGAAGGAATGTAATTTGTGGGTATATTTTGGGGTTTCGCTATTCCCGAATCAAAAGTGGTAGATGGGGTTGAAAAATAGTCATAACCTATTAAACTAATTAATCCTCCCAAAACAGCTGTAATGATTAATGTTCCTGCTTTTTTCATGCGTTCCATTTTTAATTTTTTTAAAATTCTTTTCAAATTTATTTGATAATGGCGATTTGGTTAAATCTTTTAACGTGTTTTTAACAACTTTATAGCTCATAAAAATTTGTACATTTGCCACCAAACACCAAGGTTTTTATGACAAAAACATTTTATAAATATCAAGGCACCGGAAATGACTTTGTTGTTTTTGACAATCGCCAAATGGATTTCGACAAAAACAATGCCAGTTTTATCAATCGTTTGTGTGACCGAAAATACGGTATAGGGGCCGATGGGTTACTTCTTTTAGAAGATTCAGCAACTACAGACTTCACCATGGTGTATTTCAACGCCGATGGCACGTTGGGTTCTATGTGTGGAAACGGAGGTAGATGTATTGTCGCATTTGCATCTTTTTTAGGGATTGTTGACACCGATACCCAATTTGAAGCCTTTGATGGATTGCATAAGGCTACAATCACTAACGGAATTGTTTCGTTGCAAATGAAACATATAAATAATGTAGAAATTCATAAGGATCATATTTTTTTAGATACAGGCTCACCGCATCATGTACAATGCGTTGACAATGTCAGCGATTTTGATGTTGATTCTATAGGTCGCAAAATTCGATACGGAGCTCCTTATTTTGAAACAGGCGCAAATGTTAATTTTGTTCAAGTCTTGTCCGAAAATACCTTCAAAGTTCGAACGTACGAAAGAGGTGTAGAGGCAGAAACATTGTCTTGTGGAACTGGAGTTACCGCCGTAGCTATAGCCATGCATGCAACCCAGCAAACGAGCCACAATGAGATTTTACTTCATACTGAAGGAGGTGTATTACAGGTTCGTTTTGTAAATCAGGGTAGCAATTATAACGATGTTTTTTTAGTCGGGCCTGCTGTTCAGGTTTTTTCAGGGACTATTGATATTGACAAAAATGTATAGAAAAAGAATCCTTTTAATTATCGCGCTAATAGGCGTAATTATCGGTGGTATTTTTACGTTTCAATTTTACCGCGTATTTTTTTTTAGCAACACTGCTTTCTCAGAATCTTCTGCTATCGTTTTTATCCCTTCCAATGCTTCAATGGATACGATTGTTTCTAGACTAAAACCGTTACTCAAACGCCCTAGTAATTTTTTGACTGCTGCTCAAAAAAAAGGTTTTCGTCGATCCAAAGGAGGGAAGTACTCGATTCGTCAAGGAATGGGCAATCATCAAATAATTAATACACTTCGCTCCCAAAATATGCCTGTCCGATTGACATTTAACAATCAAGATAATATATATGACTTAGCAAGTCGAATCTCCGAACAAATTGAAGCCGACAGCACTTCTCTAGTAACTGCTTTTAAAGACTCTTTGTTTTTAGAATCGAATGGATTTAACGAGAATACTATACTTTCAATGTTTGTACCCAATAGCTATCAAATGTATTGGAATACAAATGCGACTCAATTTCGCACTCGAATGAAAGATGAGTTTTTTAATTTTTGGAATCCAAAACGAGTTGAGAAAGCAGCTGCCGTAGGCTTAACCCCCCTTGAGGTTGTTGCCTTAGCTTCGATTGTTCAGAAAGAAACCGTTATGGTAGATGAGCGACCTCGCGTGGCGGGTGTTTATCTTAATCGGTTGCAACGAAACATGAAATTGCAAGCAGATCCCACCGTTATTTTCGCAATTCAAAAGAAAAATAATGATTTTAATACGGTTATAAAACGTGTTTTAAATAAAGATTTGAAAATAAACTCGCCTTTCAATACGTATCGATACCGAGGATTGCCTCCAGGCCCAATATCCATGCCTGATATTTCTTCAATAGAAGCTGTTTTGAATCCTGAAAAGCATCGTTTTTTATATTTTGTAGCTGATATTAGCCGTCCAGGTTACCATATGTTTGCTAAAACCTATTCCGAACACAACCGCAATCGTAGACAATACATTCAATGGGTAAACCAAAATAAGATTTACCGCTAACATCAATCTTTCTGGATCAGAAAAATTGCAGGTCTTTTTTGAATGGAAAAAGAGCTTTTTTTCCACTCCTCAATGGTATGTGTTTTAATAGTTTCTGATTTGAGAGTTAGATCACAGGCTATGCACAACCTAGTTGAAGGATGAAGAATTTTAATTAAGTCGGAAATAATGGCATCATTTCTATAGGGTGTTTCCATAAAAATTTGGGTTTGCTGCAACTCAGAAGATTTTTTTTCTAACGCTTTTATTGTTTTTTTCCTTTCTTCTTTGTCAATGGGTAAATAGCCATTAAAGGCAAAGTTTTGTCCATTCATTCCAGAGCCAATAAGAGCCAATAATATTGAAGAAGGACCCACAAGAGGTTTGACAGGAATTCCTTTTTTATGAGCTAATTCCACAATGATTGCTCCAGGATCGGCTATAGCAGGACAGCCAGCATCTGAAATCAAGCCTATTGATTCGCCTTCAAAGCAAGGGTCTAAAAATGAGGCTACCTCTTGAGGATCTGTAAATTTATTAAGCAATACAATGTTTAACTCTTGCTGCGCCTTATTGGGAGCAATTTTTTTAATAAATGCACGGGTGACTTTTTCATTTTCACAAATAAAATAGGTCAGTGACTCTATGTTTTTTTTAACAGAAATAGGCAAAACCTCCAAAGGAGCAGAATCTCCTAAAAGATTGGGAATCAAAAAAATAGCACCAATATTTTCAATATTCATTCGCTTTTCTTTTGAGCAATCAATTTGCGTACGATTTGTAAACACGATTGGTGAATTAATTGATAAACTTGTTCAAATCCATCATCATCATAGTAGGGGTCAGGCACCTCGGTTGCATTCAATCCAGCGGCTTCGGTGAGTAGTTCAACTTTGTTGAGGTTTTCTTCATTTTGACACAGCTCAACCACGTTTTGATAATTGCTAGAATCCATTACAAAAATACGATCGAACAATACAAAATCTTCGGATTGAAATTTTCGTGCTTTTTGTTTAGATATGTCTAGTCCATGATTTTTTGCCACTGCGATGGACCTTGGGTCGGGAGCGCTTCCAATGTGATACCCTCCTGTTCCTGCCGAATCAACAAAGAAATCGTTGGAAGGCAGAAGATTTTCAAAAATACCGTGTGCTAAGGGTGAACGACAAATGTTTCCCAAACACACAACAAGTACTCTTGTTTTCATGATGTATTAAATAGAAAGCTTTTTAGATAAATCCTCGACATATTTACGAAACTGTTTGTCCGTAAACGATAAATTGTCAACTGTTTTACAAGCATGCAATACAGTCGCATGATCTCTTTGCCCAATCTGAGAGCCTATACTTGCTAAAGATGCCTTGGTGAATTTTTTTGCAAAAAACATAGCCAACTGCCTAGCTTGAACTATATGACGTTTTCTAGTTTTCGATTGCAAAGTAGAAACATCCATTTGAAAATATTCCGAAACAACCTTTTGGATGTAGTCGATAGAAACTTCTCTTTTGGTGTTTTTTACAAATTTATCCACCACCTGTTTTGCCAATTCAATGGTAATCTCTCTTTTATTAAAAGATGATTGAGCAATCAAGGATATAATAGCCCCCTCTAGTTCTCGCACATTGGATTTTATACTTTTTGCAACGAATTCTACAATTTCATCGGAAATATCGACTCCATCTCTGTACAATTTGTTACGAAGAATGGAAACTCGTGTTTCAAAGTCAGGACGTTGCAATTCTGCAGAAAGCCCCCATTTGAATCGAGACAAAAGACGCTGCTCAATGTCTTGCATATCTACAGGTGCTTTGTCTGAAGTAAGAATCACTTGCTTTCCGTTTTGGTGCAAATGGTTGAATATGTGAAAAAACACATCTTGTGTTCCTGATTTTCCAGAGAAAAATTGAACATCATCTATAATTAGGATATCAATGACTTGATAAAAGTGGATGAAATCGTTTCTATTATTTTTCTTAACAGCCTCAATGTATTGTTGGGTAAATTTTTCAGCAGAAATATACAACACAGTTTTTTCTGGAGAACGTTCTTTGACGTGAACTCCAATCGCATGTGCTAAATGTGTTTTACCAAGCCCAACTCCACCAAAAATAAGGAGTGGGTTGAATGAGGTTCCCCCTGGCTTCTTAGCAACTGCAATTCCTGCAGAACGAGCAAGTCGATTGGACTCTCCTTCTAAGAAATTATCAAAATTATAGCTAGCATTAAGCTGTGATTCGATTTTTAAATTTCGAATTCCAGGAATAATGAATGGATTTTTAAGCTCAGAAGAGTAGTTGTTTCTAAGAGGAGCGTCAACTTCTTGACTTTTAATGCTGCTCCTGTTTTCACTGGGTATTTTTTCCGTAAAAGGAGACTTGTTCCCGAAGGTGTTCTCCATTTTAATAATGTAAACCAATCGGGCTTGTTCGCCCAATTCTTTGGTGAGCGCCACTTTTAATATTTTCACATAGTGTTCTTCAAGCCATTCATAGAAAAACTTGCTAGGCACTTGAATGCTTAGCACTTTTGAATTTAATTTGACTGGAACAATTGGCTCAAACCATGTTTTGTATGCCTGCGGTTGAATATTGTCTTTCACAAATTTCAGACATTCCCCCCATACCGATTCCGCAGTAACTTGCATTTAAATGAAAAATTTATGTGTTTTGGTTAGTTTTAGACTTGAAATTTGTAGCACTTCAAATCCTTTACAAATATGTGAACAATTTTTATTAAAAAAAAATACTTTTGCTATTGAATATTAAAAAATAATTACGCATATTATTGCGATCCTTAATACATTCACTAACGTAAATAAATTCCATGTCTTTTTGTAAGAAAAAACACAACGTTTCTGTTCGATACGGAGAAACAGACCAAATGGGCTATGTTTATCACGGAAACTATGCTCAATTTTTAGAAATCGGTAGAATTGAGTGGTTGCGTGCTTTCGGTTTTTCCTACAAGAAAATGGAAACAGATGGAATTATGTTGCCTGTTTTAAAATTAGAACTTGAATTTAAAAAATCTGCTTTCTTTGATGATACCCTTACCATTGAAACTTCATTACAATCAATTCCTTCCTATTTTATTGAGTTTGACTATCAAATTTACAATCAAAACAAAGAATTGCTTTGCAATGCCTATACCCAATTGGTATTTTTAAATGCTAACTCTAGAAAGCCGATTCGATGCCCGAAAAATATTTTGGAAGAAATCAGCAAGGAGCCTGATTTTGGTAAATAAAAAGTGCATCCACTCCAATAGATGTTTTTTTAACAAATTTTCCCTCAAGATTGGGTGCTTTGACACCTTCTTTGAACCTTTTTTTTCCTCTAAAAACCCTTGCTTCTTCCCACAAATTTTCATCAATAAACGTTTGAAGTGTTTTGCAGCCACCTTCCACAAGGATTGATTGAATGTTTTGTTGGTACAATTGATTGCAAATTTGTTGAGCGAGGGGTTTTGAAAAATCTACAGTAACCAACCGAACATTTTTAGGATAACGATCTTCAATTTTTTGGGAAACTACCAAGGTTTCAGCTTCTGAATTAAATACGTTGGCTGTAGGGCTAATTTTTAATTCCCGATCAATTACTATTCGTAGCGGTTGATCTCCTTGTACATTTCTTGCTGTTAGTAGGGGATTGTCGTCAATGACAGTTTGCGTCCCCACTAAAATGGATTGCTCTTCAGCGCGCCATTGGTGTGCTAAGTTTCGAGAGTTTACTCCAGTAATCCATACTGGAGCTTGTTCGCTTCGGTTTTTGGGTGCAATATAACCATCTGCTGTTTCGGCCCATTTCAATACTATATAAGGTCTCTTTTTTTGATGAAAACAAAAAAAACGTTGATTCAATTCTTGGGCTTCCTTTTCAAGGATTCCTACTGTCACATTAATTCCTGCAGATTGTAACTGCTCAATTCCTTTCCCGACCACTTTCGAATGAGGATCTTGGGTTCCAATGACTACGTTAGGAATTTTTTTAGAAATAATGAGTTGACTGCATGGGGGTGTTTTGCCTGTATGACAGCATGGCTCTAAGTTCACATAAAGTGTAGCCTCCTTTAACAAATGCGGCTCTGTAACACTGTTAATTGCATTGACTTCTGCGTGTGGCTGTCCTGCCATTCGATGATACCCTTCACCAATAATTTTGTTATTATACACAATGACACTTCCTACCATGGGGTTGGGATAGGTAAAGCCCTTTGCTTTTTGAGCAAGGTCCAAACATCGTTGCATAAACTTTTGGTGATTCATTTTTGTAAAATGTGTATCTTCACACTGCAAAAATAGACTAAAAATTGATAGTATCTTTCGACTGGAAAATCAGAGAAATTAAGGCTTCCGACAATCCAAGTTTGGCAATCGTCTTAAGAGCAGTGCTTTTAGAAATGGGCGTTCCCAAAGTTGGTACAGCTTATGCCGATCCCGAATTGGACACTATGTTTGAGGCTTATGACGTGTCTCGCAGTGCTTATTTTGTGGTCACCTATAAAGAGCAAGTTATGGGAGGAGCAGGTATTGCACCGCTTGTCAATGAAGCAGCAACTATTTGTGAACTCCAGAAAATGTATTTTTCTCCCAAATCTAGAGGCTTGGGATTGGGAAAAAAGATGATTCAAATATGTTTGAATTTTGCAAAAAACAATGGGTTTACACAGTGTTATTTAGAAACGATGCCCAACATGAAACAAGCTCAGCGACTTTACCAACAAACGGGCTTTCACTATATCGAAACGCCAATGGGCAATACAGGACATTTTTCTTGCCCAATCTGGATGATTAAGCCCTTGAACTGATGGAGTTGATTTCGTTCAAAAAAGAAATGCATGCTCAATTGACGGAGAGTTATCCTAAAAATGAAATTGATTCATTTTTTTACCGCCTGTTAGACCATCACCTCGGAATGTCCAAAATGGATTGCGCCTTACATCCTAATCGACGCTTGTCAATTTCTCAATTGAATGAATTGATGTCAGCTTTGAATCAACTCCAAAAACATATTCCTTTACAATATATAATAGGACAAACTTCTTTTCAAGGATCGTTCTTCCATGTTACTCCGTCCGTTCTTATTCCTCGCCCCGAAACTGAAGAGTTGGTAGCATGGGCAATTGATTCAGCTCAACCTCCCTCGGTTCAACGAATATTAGACATAGGAACGGGAAGCGGTTGTATTGCAATTAGCCTAGCCAAAGCTTTTCCAGAGGCCAACACAACGGCGATTGATATATCGAAATCTGCTTTGAAATTAGCAAAGCAAAATGCAGTACAAAACCAAGTGATAGTGGATTTTCAATGTGTTAATATTCTTGAAAATCAAAGCGTTGCAGATTCTTACGATCTAATTATTTCAAATCCCCCTTATGTTACCTTCTCAGAAAAAAAACAAATGAATGCTAATGTTCTAGATCACGAACCCCACCGCGCTTTGTTTGTTCCAGACTCCAACCCACTTCTTTTTTACAATGCAATAGGAAGCTTTGCTAGTCAACATCTTTCTGACAACGGATTGCTTTTTTTTGAAATCAATGAACAATACGGAAAATCGGTCGTTACTCTTTTAAAAGACCTTAAATTTCACGATATTGAGCTCAGAAAAGATTTTAGAGGAAAAGACAGAATGATACGCGCCAAAAAATGAATTCCATTCAAAACAAAATAGAAGATTTACGGTCTCAATTGCATCGTTATAACCATGAATATTACACACTCGATGCACCCACAATTTCCGATTACGAATTCGATCAATTATTGACCGAACTCCAAAATCTTGAAAAGCAATACCCAGAATTTTATGATGAAAATTCTCCTACGCTTCGAGTAGGAGGGGCTATTACCAAAAAATTTCAAACCGTAGTTCACGATCACAGAATGTATTCTTTGGATAATTCGTATTCAAAAGAAGATTTATTGGATTGGGAAACTCGCATTCGAAAAAATATCGGAGATGAAAAGTTGCGCTTTTTTTGTGAATTAAAATACGACGGCGCTTCCATAAGTTTAACATATCATAACGGAAAACTGGTTCGTGCAATTACTCGTGGAGACGGAACTCAAGGAGATGATGTAACGCAGAACATTAAAACGATCAAAACCATTCCGTTACAGCTCACAGGCAATTATCCCGAAAAATTTGACATTCGAGGTGAAATTGTTTTGCCAATAGCCGGTTTTCAAAAAATGAATGAGGATCGAATCGCCTCGGGCGAAGAACCTTATATGAATCCAAGAAATACGGCTTCTGGAAGTTTAAAACTTCAAGATAGTAGCGAGGTGGCAAAGCGTCCGCTTCAATGTTTGCTCTACCAATTGGTTTCCGATACTCCTGTTTGTGAAACACAAGAAAAAGGACTCCAAAAAGCTAGAGCTTGGGGCTTTCATGTTCCCTCTGAGGGTGTTTTGGCGAATTCAATTGATGAGGTAATGCAATTTGTGGATCGGTGGGATGCGAAGCGCCATTCACTTCCTTATGAGATAGATGGAATTGTCATCAAGGTCAATTCTATTGCCAGTCAAATGGAGTTAGGGTACACAACCAAGTCTCCTCGATGGGCGATGGCTTACAAATTTAAAGCAGAACAAGTGTCAACCCTTTTGGAAAGTATTTCTTATCAGGTAGGTCGAACAGGTGCTATTACCCCAGTTGCCAATTTGAGTCCAGTTTTGTTGGGAGGTACTTCAGTCAAAAGAGCTTCGCTTCACAATGCGGATCAGATTGAAAAATTGGATGTTTGTATTGGAGATGTCGTTTATATTGAAAAAGGGGGAGAAATTATCCCCAAAATTGTTGGAGTGGATGTGTCAAAGCGAACTGTTTTTTGCCAGCCCGTTCATTATATTACTCATTGTCCTTCTTGCGAATCAAAATTGATAAGAAGTGAGGGTGAAGCACAACACTATTGTTTAAACAGCGACGCGTGTCCTCCGCAAATTACAGGTAGAATTCAACATTTTATTTCCCGAAAAGCGATGGATATTGATGGTTTGGGATCCGAGACCATTGAGCTTTTATTCCGCGATGGATTGATTCAAAATTATGCAGATTTATACACACTTCGTAAAGAAGATTTATTGCCCTTGGAAAGAATGGCCGAAAAATCGGCAGATAATTTATTGTTAGGAGTTGAGGCATCTAAGAAAATTCCTTTTGAAAGAGTTTTGTTTGGGTTGGGTATTCGATTTGTAGGACAAACTGTTGCCAAAAAACTGGCAAGTAGTTTTGGATCCATTGACCGACTGGCCAATGCTAGCGAAAACGAATTGATTGAGGTGGATGAAATTGGAGAGCGAATTGCACAAAGTGTAGTTTTGTTTTTTTCAAACCCAAACAATCTACAAACAATTCAAAGATTGAAAGACTATGGTCTTCAAATGACCATTTCTGCTGATCGATTGGCAGCACAAACATCATTATTAAAAGGATCTACTTTTGTGGTTTCCGGTGTTTTTGAATCTTTTAGTAGAGACGAGTTGAAGGCTGCTATCGAAATTAACGGAGGAAAAGTTTCTTCTTCGATTTCTTCAAAAACATCCTATATAGTAGCAGGAAAAAACATGGGGCCAAGTAAGCTTCAAAAAGCAGAAAAATTAGGAATTCCTTTGTTGTCTGAAGATGATTTTAGAGCGCTGATAACCCCTAGATAGACAAAGATTCTCCGTTGTTTTTTTGTGATTCTTCCAAATAAAAATCAACTCTTCCTAAATACAGTCCATGACACCCCACTTGATTGACCAATACGGTTTTTCCAATGGCATTTTCAATTTCAGTGGGTTTCTCAAGAAAGGTGTGGGTGTGTCCTCCAATAATCAAGTCAATATCTTTTGTATTTTGAGCAATTTTTACATCCGATACCTGATCTGTTTTTGTGTATTCATAACCCAAATGTGAAAGGCAAATAACAAGATCGCAGTGTTTTTCATGTTTGAGGAGTTTGCTCATGTCTTGAGCTATTTCAATGGGATCTAAATAAACAGTTTCTTTATACGCCGATTTGGTTACCAAGCCTTCGAGTTGAACACCCAGTCCAAAAACACCAATTTTGATACCCCCTTTTTCGAAAATTTGGTAAGGTTTGGTATATCCGTTCATAACGGTATTTGAGAAATCATAATTGGAGTTTATGAGATCAAACTTGGCATGGTGAAGTGGCGCCAAAAGCCCATCAATCCCATTGTCAAATTCGTGATTCCCAATGGTACCTGCGTCGTACTTCATTAAACTCATTAGTTTGAGTTCGAGAGCGCCTCCGTAAAAATTAAAATAGGGTGTCCCTTGAAAAATATCTCCAGCATCTAAGAGTAGTGTGTTTGGGTTTTCTTCCCGTATTTTATTGATGACGGCTGCTCGTCTTGCTACACCCCCTTTGTTAGCTTTTTCACCAGCATTTGACTCAAAAGGATCGACATGGCTGTGCACATCGTTGGTATGAAGAATGGTAATGTGTTTTCGTGGTTTGTCGGAAAAAAGACTGTAGCCAAGAGAGGGAGCTCCTAGAAACAGTGCTGATGCCGACGTAGTCTTAATAAAGTACCTTCGTTTCATTATTTAGCTGTTTTTGTTAAGAACAAGTCGTTGATCGAGTGTGCTTCGCAGTGTATCTTTTTTAGAAAAATAATCAATTAATACCGAACGAATTTTATAGTTGGTATAATGAATTTCTTCCGGGTTTTCAAAAAAAACCATTTGATCGCCTCCGCGGAATAAATAGTCTGAAGTAGCAACATAATAAGACTGTAAAGGATCAAACTTTTTACCTTGAATGGTAGCGTTGATTTCTTGTTCAGATATATTTACTTTAGCCCCAGAAATAGGATGCGCCTTTTGATACTTTGATAGATACAAAAATAGTTTTTTAACTTTTTTTCCGGACATTTTAAGAACCACAACCGAGTTTTCAAAGGGCATTATTTTGTAAGCTGTTTTGACAGTGACATTTCCTTTTTCAATCCTATCTCGAATGCCTCCATAGTTAAGCAAGCAAAAATCAATTTTGTTTTTGGTTTTGGAGTGAAACAATGGGCTTACCTCTTCCATTATAGCATCTGCCATAAGATTTCCAATAGTTGACTCCATTTCGCCATCTTTCTTGTGCATTGTTTTTGGAGCATAACTTAGAACTCGATGAATACTTTTGTCAAGATTTTCGGTGTAGGGTTTTATAAATGATGCGATTGTTGAATCTACGTCAGTATTTTTGCTTATATCTATCCGTGAATATTCATAATTAATAGCTTTGGTTGATTTATATTCACAGCCTATAATTAGGATTGTTATAAATAAAACAAATTGTGGTTTTTTTATATAATTAATCATATCAACGCTTGTAATGAGTATAATAATGTGTATTTTTGAGCACGATATAAATATATGCTTTTAAACTCGCTGAAAAAACAAATCCTACGAAAAAAAATTGATTCGAAGCTTAGAAAAGTGGATGGTCAATTAAAGGACAAATCCATGCCAATCAAAACTGTTGGGTGCTTGATTGATGGGAGTTTGATTTCAGATTTATCCTACTTCAAAGAGTTGTCGACGGTATTAAACGTTCATCACAACAACATATTTTTGTTAACCTTTAATGACGATAAAAAGGCTGAACCTTATCGAATTGGGCTGACAGTTTCAAGTAAGTCAATTTCTTGGAAATCTGACATTAATTCGGATGATGCCAACGAGTTTATGTCTAGGGAGTATGATTTGTTGATTAACTATTTCAAAAAATCCAATTCGGTTTTAGGGCTTATATCCAGTTATACGGATGCGTTCTTTCGGGTTGGCTTTGAAAATATTGACAATCGTTTCAATGATTTGATTTTTTCAAGTCAAATGTCAGAAAAAGACGTTTTTAAGATTGAGTTGGAACGCTATTTAAAAATTATGAATAAGATATGATTAGGTCGAGTTTTATAGGGACGGGAGTGGCTATGGTTACTCCGTTTAATAATGATGGTTCTATAGATTATCCATCAATCCAGCCTTTGGTTGATTTTGTTATTTCTGGCGGTGTAGATTATTTAGTTGTTTTGGGAACTACTGCAGAAACAGCTACGTTGTCAGCCACTGAAAAGCGACTTGTTATGGATGCCTTTATGCAAGCAAACAATGGAAGAGTTCCCTTAGTACTTGGAATAGGAGGCAATAATACACAAGCCTTAGTCAATGAACTCCAAGAAACGGACTTTTTTGGCTTCAGTGCTATCTTGTCAGTTTCTCCTTACTACAATCGCCCAAGTCAAGAGGGTATTTATCGTCATTTTTGTGAATTATCAAAAGCATCTCCGCTTCCCATAATTTTGTACAATATTCCTCAACGTACAGGGTCCAACATGGAGCCCGAAACAGTATTTCGAATTGCAAATGATTGCCCGAATGTTATCGGAATCAAAGAAGCTAAAGGAGATATTCATCAAGCTAAAGAATTGATTGCGAAACGTCCCTCTGGGTTTTTGGTGATTTCTGGCGACGATTCGCTGGCGCTTTCAATGGTTTTAGAGGGCGGTGATGGTGTTATATCGGTTATTGGTGGAGGTTTTCCAAGTGAATTTTCAGAATTGATTTCATTAGGTCTCTCTAGCAATTCGGACTTAGCCACTCAAAACCAACAGAAACTTTCCAAAATAATTCAATTAATTTATGAGGAAGGGAACCCCGCAGGGATCAAATCTGTCTTGTCTCATCGCGGGTTATGCACAGATCAAGTTCGTTTGCCTTTGGTAGCAGCTTCTCAATCGCTTTCTGATCGAATTAAAGATTGTTGTCTAGACTTCTCTAATTTTGTAAGAATTTAATTTTTAAATTATATCTTTATTTTTTAAAAAAACATCAATTTTTATCTTTTTAAATTTTTTTTTTGAGTTTTTTTACATAAAAGTAAACTTTTTTTTATTTTTTTTCAATTTTATATTGTACGAAATTTCCTTATACTTTGTAGTACACTTTTTTTTAAGAAACGTTAAAGTTATGATAATTTAGGTAGATTCGAGTTTTAGGATTCCTATATTTGGCGTTTGTTTTTGATAATGATTTGATTACATTTGCGACATGATTAATAAAATACCTTATTTTTTGGGAATCTTTTTTTGTTTCGTTACGATTTCATCGTGCAGCGATTATCAAAAAGTTCTTAAAGACGAAGATGTTAAGGCCAAATACGAAATGGCTCAATTACTTTTCGACCAAGAAGATTACAAGCGCGCTAGTCGATTGTACGAGCAAATCCTACCAAGATATCGTGGAAAACCTCAAGGAGAACGAGTCACTTATTTTTATGCAATGACCTTACTCAAAACCAAAAATTATTTTTTGGCAGCCTACCAGTTTGAAACGTTTCAAAAAGCTTTTCCTAAAAGCGATAAGGTTTCTGAGGCTCTCTATAACGAAGCTTATTGCTATTTTATTGAGTCTCCTGTTTTCAGTTTGGATCAATCCTCTACAGAGCAAGCTTTGGATAAGCTACAAGATTTCATCAATCGCTACCCTGATTCCGAACTAATGCCAGAGGCTAACAATATGGCCCAAAAGCTTCAATACAAATTAGAGAAAAAAGCTTTTGAAATTGCTAAGCAGTACAATACCATTCGTGATTACAAAGCAGCAATTGTTTCTCTAAACAGCTTTATATCCAACTATCCTGGAACTCCGTTTCGAGAAGACGCATTGTTTTATCAGTTCGAATCTTCATATTATCTGGGAATAAATAGTGTGCAGCATAAAAAATATGAGCGTCTAAAAGATGCACAAAAAATTTACGATAAGTTTGTTCGTTATTACCCAGAATCCAAGTTTGGAAAAAAATCATCCAAAATGATGCAGACTATCGACGAAGAAATCACTAAATTTGTACCCACTAAAAAAAGTTAATTTCCTTCTAATTATGGATTTAAAGAAAACACAAGCGCCAATAAGTACCGTTACTTACGATCGTAACGAAGTTGATGCACAAACTGATAATATTTATGAAGCAATTGCTATTGCTTCAAAACGTGCTATACAAATCAATGAAGAGATTAAAAGAGAACTTCTTGATAAATTAGAGGAATTTGCTACTCCAACAGAAAATTTAGAAGAAATTTTCGAAAACAAAGAGCAAATAGAAGTTTCTAAATTTTATGAAAAACTTCCAAAACCTCACGCAATTGCCATTGAAGAATGGTTAAACGAAAAAATATACTACCGAAATACTGAAGATAAATAATTGGTATGTCAGTGCTTCGGGGTAAAAAAATCCTCCTTGGCATTACGGGAGGAATTGCTGCTTACAAGGCTCCTCTTATAGCACGATTGTTTATTCGCGAGGGCGCTGAAGTGCAGGTCGTAATGACTCCTTCCGCAAAAGAATTTGTTACTCCACTCACCCTTTCTACTCTTACAGACCGCCCTGTTCTGTTTTCTTTCACTAATGATATTGATGAAAATGCCGTTTGGAACAACCATGTAGAATTGGGTCTATGGGCCGATTTGATGCTAATTGCTCCCGCAACAGCAAATACACTTTCTAAGATGGCTTCGGCAACCAGTGATAATTTGTTGCTAGCCACTTATTTGTCTGCGAAATGTCCTGTCTATTTTGCGCCAGCCATGGATTTGGATATGTACAAACACCCTGCAACATTAAAAACCATAGAACAATTAGAGGATTTTGGAAATATCAATATTCAAGCTGCTTCTGGATTTTTAGCAAGTGGTTTGCATGGCGAAGGGAGAATGCAAGAGCCAGAATATATTGTTCAATTTATCAAAGAGGATTTATCCAAAAATCTCCCTTTGCGTTCCAAAAAGTTTTTAATTTCTGCTGGCCCCACATACGAATCCATCGATCCTGTTCGTTTTATAGGAAATCATGCTTCGGGTAAAATGGGTTTTGCTCTAGCAAATCAAGCAGCTATGATGGGTGCTGAAGTGATTTTAGTAACGGGTCCTACTCATGAAAAAACAGATCACCCAAACATTGAAGTCGTCCCTGTTGTAAGTGCAAAAGAAATGTATACAAGCTGTATGTTAAAATATAATGAAGTGGACGTGGCTATCATGTCAGCTGCAGTTTCAGACTATAAACCTACCAACGTTGCAACTCAAAAAATTAAAAAGAAAACTGAAAATTTAACGATTAAACTTTCTCCTACTACTGATATTTTATCTCAAATGGGAGCCAGTAAAACCAATCAATTTCTAATAATATTTGCTCTAGAAACCGAAAATGAATTGGAACATGCGCTTACCAAGCTAAAAAGAAAGAATTTAGATGCAATTGTGTTGAATTCCTTAAACGATCAAGGAGCTGGTTTTGGTACTTCAACAAATAAAATTACCTTTATAGATGCTTCCTTGAAACCCAAAGAGTTTGCACTTAAGCCCAAAAATGAGGTAGCTGTTGATATAATAACCGAAATCATCGCCCGACTATGAACACACTAAAATTTTGTATTGTTTTTTGCTTTTCCAGTTGTATTTATGCTCAAGAGTTGCAAGGAACCGTAACAATCAATTCTGAATCGATTGGTCAAACCAATCAGCAAATATTCAAAACCCTTGAAACTGCGTTGACCAATTTCATTAATAGCAAACGCTGGACTGAAAAGGAATTTTCAGCACAAGAACGAATTCAGTTTGATATGTTTATCAATGTAAGCTCCTTCAATTCCAATCGGTTTGAAGCTAGCTTACAAGTTCAATCCTCTCGACCAGTTTTTGCATCTTCTTTTCAAACTCCTGTCTTTACGTTTAAAGATGACAATTTTAATTTTTCTTATACAGAATTCGAACCGTTGTTTTATAATGCTAGCTCGTTTGAATCCAACTTGGTATCGTTAATTTCTTATTATGTTTATTTGATGTTAGGGATGAATGCAGATACTTTCTCTTTGAATGGTGGCTCATCGTATTTTAATACTGCGCAAAAGATAGTGGAATTGTCCCAACAATCGGGGTATCGCGGATGGAATCAATCCGACGGAAGAAAAAACAGATACCGATTAATGGATGAAATCCTCTCGAATGCCTTTCAGCAATTTCGTAAAATACAATACCAGTATCACAGAAATGGATTGGACTCCATGCACGACAACATAGCTGAAACCAAAGAGTCGATAGCAAAAACCATAATTTCTATCCGACAACTAGACAGAAGCCGTCCCAATGCACTGTTGACTCAATTATTTTTTGACACCAAAGCAGATGAAATAGAACAAATATTTTCTGCTGGACCTCCCATTGAATCTCAAAAAGATCTAGTAATTGCACTCAACAAAACGGCTCCTTTTTTTTCTGCCAAATGGGCAAATATTCGATGAATTTTTTGAGTTTGAAAACTCATTAATCATCAGTATCTTTGATGAAATAACTAATTCTTTTAGCCTTGCTAACCTCTTTGTCTATCAAAAATTATGCTCTTATTGACGACTTGTTCGTTGATTTTTCAGAGGGTTTGACTGTAGTCACAGGTGAAACAGGTGCTGGTAAGTCCATTATTTTGGATGCGATTTCACTAATTTTAGGCAAAAGAGCCGACTTATCGAGTCTTAAAAATTCAAATCAAAAATGTACTATAGAAGCTATTTTTAAAATATCTTCTTATGCCCTTTCTAGTATTTTTAAAGAAAATCAAATTGACTACGACCCCGAAACGATTCTACGAAGAGAAATACTTCCTTCAGGAAAATCAAGAGCTTTTGTCAACGACACCCCAACTACCCTCGACGTAATGAAGAAAATAGGGGAGTGTGTAATTGATATACACACCCAACAACAAACACAACAGCTCACCAGTACACAATATCATTTTCTTCTTTTGGATTCCTTTGCAGGAAACACACCTACTCTTAAAGCGTATCAAAGTTGTTTAACAGAATATAAGTCTTTAATTTCTGAACGTGATGAGTTGATTGCATTTCAAAGTCAAGCTCAAAAGGAGCAGAGCTATCATCTATTTTTATTAGAAGAATTACAATCCGCAAAACTGTCTATTGGACAACAGGAGGAGTACGAACAACGATTTGAATCCCTTCAATATGCAGAAGACATCAAAATAGGTTTTGCAAAAGGATTTCAAGCTTTGGAAGACGAACATGCCGGAATTTTATCACAAATCCGCATTTTAAAACAAGCGATTCAAGGGATTTCTAAATTTTCCGATGCTTATCAAGCCTTGTTTGATCGGGTTGAAAGCAGTTGGATTGAGTTGGAGGATATTAGCCAAGAAATCCAGCGTCTTTCAGTTTCTATAGAAGACGACCCAAAACAGCTAGAAAACCTCCAATCCAAGCTCCAAGCTATTTATTCGCTCCAAAAAAAACACCACGTTGCATCTATTAACGAATTGCTTGAAGTGCAAAATGATTTGGAGCAACGCTGTTTCCAAACAGAAAATGCCGAAGCTGCAATACAGGCATTAACTGATAAGATTGCGATTGCCTTTGAAAAACTAAAAGCACTGGCAAAAACGCTGCATCAAAACCGGACAAAAGTTGCCCCTGCATTGTCTAAAGAATTGGAAGCTATTTTGTCACACTTGGGAATCAAAAGCGCATCATTTGATTTTAAAATCTCTCAAACAGAGAGTTTTTATGCATACGGAAATGATCAGTTGGAAGTACTGTTTTCGGCCAACAAGGGCGTTGCTTTTGGACCTTTAAAGAAAGTTGCTTCGGGAGGAGAACTTTCTCGTATTATGTTGGCAGTTAAGTCTATAATGTCAAAACACACGCAACTCCCAACGCTTATTTTTGATGAAATTGACACGGGAGTTTCGGGTGAAATTTCAAACGCCATAGCCAATTTAATGGTAGAAATGAGTAAAGAGCGTCAGATTTTTGCCATCACTCATCTTCCACAAATTGCTGCGAAAGGACACCATCATTTTAAAGTGTACAAAGAAGAAAAAGAAAGCACCACATCTTCTCACCTAAAACAAATGTCACATGACGAAAGAGTTGTCGAAATTGCTCAAATGTTGAGTGGAGAATCGGTTTCTGAGTCTGCGCGATTGCATGCAAAGCAGTTGTTGAATTAGTAGTATATTTGCGCCACTAAATTGATTAAAAAAATTATCATGTCATACAATCTTTTAAAAGGAAAAAGAGGAATTATTTTTGGAGCATTGGATTCCAATTCCATTGCTTGGAAAACTGCTGAGCGCGTTCATGAAGAAGGAGGAACGTTTGTTTTAACGAATGCTCCTATTGCGTTAAGAATGGGAACGATTAATGAATTGGCAGAAAAAACAGGCTCTCAAGTCATTCCTGCCGACGCAACCTCAATAGCCGATTTGGAAAATTTAATTGATCAGTCTGTTGAAATTTTGGGAGGAAAAATTGATTTTGTTCTTCACTCTATTGGAATGTCTGTCAATGTTCGAAAAGGCAAACACTATACAGATCTTAATCATGATTGGATGACCAAAGGTTGGGATGTGTCTGCGGTTTCTTTTCATAAGCTTATGCAAAGTCTTTACAAAAAAGACGCCATGAGCGAATGGGGTAGTATTGTGGCGCTAACCTATATGGCAGCTCAACGAGTTTTTCCCGATTACAACGATATGGCCGACAACAAAGCTTATTTGGAGTCTATAGCCCGAAGTTTTGGGTACTTTTTTGGAAGGGATAAAAACGTTCGTGTCAACACCATTTCGCAGTCTCCTACACCAACAACTGCTGGAAAAGGAGTAAAAGGATTTGACGGTTTTATTGCCTATGCAGATAAAATGTCGCCTTTAGGAAATGCTACAGCAGACGACTGCGCTAATTATACACTAACGCTGTTTTCTGACCTTACAAAACGGGTTACATTGCAAAACCTTTTCAACGATGGAGGGTTTTCTAATATGGGCGTGAGTGACCAAGTTATGGAGTTGTTTGAAGACAAAGAAGAATAACTTTAACGCCCAAATTTAGGGCGTTAAGAATTATATTATGCCAATGAATCGGTTATTACTGGTTGTGAAAAACTTTTTTTCTAGAATTAAAACACCAAGAGCCGTTTTGTTTTTTTTGGCACTTTCTGTTCTTTTTTGGTTGTTTACCAAATTATCAAAGACCTATACAACTACGTTAGGTTTTACTATAGAGTATCACAATTTGGCAGACAATCAGTTGCTGTATTCAAACCAACCGCAAACTGTTTTTGCCGAATCTACGGCCACTGGGTTTCGTTTGACTAAAAATTTAGTGGCTCCACCCAAAATTAAAATCAACGCCTCTTCGGCATATTTTAATGGAACTGATTTTTTTTTAACACAAAATTCACTCAGGCGCTCTATTCAATCTCAGGTATCCAAACAAATTCAAATTCGTCAGGTATTGTTAGATACTTTATACTTGCAATTGGGAATTGCTAGCCAGAAAAAGCTTCCTGTTAAATATACTTCAAAACTCACTTTTTCCAACGGTTATGATTTGGTAAAACCCTACTCTTTGACACCCGATAGCATTTTGGTTTCGGGTCCTAAAGCGCTATTGGACACACTATCTTTTGTGGATACTCATCCAATTTCCTTAAAAAAAATAGAGGCTTCTTTTACTGAGGATTTAGGTATTGAGTTTGGCCATTCTTCCTTAAAATCTTCTACATCCTATATTCGTATTCATGCTGAGGTAGATCGCTTTACCGAAAAATTATTGATTATCCCGATTCAAATTAGTAATCTTCCTGCTGACACCAAAGTGAAACTTTTTCCTCCTACTGTTTCGATAAAATTCAATGCCAGTTTTTCGATGATTAAAGATATTGAACCTTCTGATTTTTTAATCACGTGCGATTATAATCAGATAGGAACTCACCCAAAATTACCTTTAATTATTCAAGATCAGCCAAACGGTATTTCGCGCCTTGTTTTGTCTGACAATTCGGTAGATTATTTAGTTAAGAAATGAAAATTGTAGGTCTAACAGGTGGGATTGGAAGCGGAAAATCATTTGTTTCTAAAGTGTTTAAGCAAAAAGGAATTGCTATATACGATTCTGATTTTCACGCCAAAGAACTAATGAATTCCAATTTCAAATTAAAAAAAGCTATTATTGAATTGTTTGGACCAGAAAGCTATAATGAAAAGGGTCTTAATAGATTGTTTTTAGCCTCTATTGTTTTTTCAGACAATCAAAAATTAGAGCAACTCAATGATTTAGTACACCCATACGTTCAAGATGATTTTTCGAATTGGATCCTTAACCAAACGGGACCTTATGTTATTCAAGAAGCCGCCATTTTGTTTGAAACAGGTTCCTATAAAAAATTTGATCGCATAATTTTGGTCATTGCGCCCAAAGAGCTTCGTATTGAGCGAGTCGTTAACAGGGATGGTGCTAAAATTTCTGAAGTTCAAGATAGAATGAATCGTCAATGGAAAGACAAAAGAAAAGTTGAATTGGCGGATTATGTTGTGCAAAACATTGATAGTGATGACACAAAATCTCAGGTAGAAACAATTCATCAGTTACTTTTGGAAGAATTTCAGTAATTTCGACCTGTTAATGATTCGTTAAAGCTTTTCACCCGCTTGTATTAAGTAGTATTTTTAAATTGTGAATAAAAAGATATTTTTTGTGATTGTTTCTTTGATGAGTATTGCTCTCATTGGAATTATTTCTGTCCAATGGTTTTGGATTCAAACGGCTATTGATAATAAAGAACGTCAATTTTCGCTGAATGTCAATGCTGCATTACAAACAGTATCTGAACAAGTTAGTGAGCGAGAACTTAGAGAGTATTTGGCCGTATATCAAAAACTTTTGGATAGCATTGCAACTCCTAAAGAGTCCGAAATTACCGCCGTTTTTCAATATGTTGACCGCAACCCGAATACCAACAAAACCTATGTGTATAATCACGGTATTTTAGAAGAAGATTACAATATTACCCCTTCCTTAATCGACAATTCGTTCCAAGACACCATTTCTATCAAAGAATACAAAAGCATTCAACTTACTACCATAATTGATGAGTCCTTTGAAAATGAAATGAGTACAATGAGTTCCATTGAGCGTTTGCAACGCATCGAACGAATATCTTCTATGGATCGTGCTAAATATTCAGCTATTTTTAGTGAAATTGCAGCCAATAGAGCCATTCACAGACGAGTAACCAACATTGAATTGGAATTGCTTTTGCAAAGAGAATTAAGTAACAGAGATATAAATATTCCCTTTGAATATCGAGTTTTTAATGAAACATTGGCTACAAAAATTGGTTCTGAAAATTTCATTAATTCAAAGGGCTATTATCAGTACCAAACACCCCTTTTTATGTCCGATCAAGGAGAAAGCGATTTTGATTTGGTTATTGCTTTCCCTAGCAAAAAAATATTTTTAAGGAATTCTATACTCGGAACGGCTATTCTTTCGGTTTTGTTTACACTCTTTATAGTCATTGCTTTTTCAAATGCGATTTATCAAATAATCAGACAAAAGAAAATTTCTGAGATTAAATCCGACTTTATAAATAATATGACGCACGAATTCAAAACTCCAATAGCGACTATTCATTTGGCGCTTGATGCAATTCAGAATGCAAGTGTGCAAGAGAATCCTGAAAAAATGTCGCAATATTTGCACATGATTCGCCAAGAAAACAAACGCATGCACACCCAAGTTGAAAATGTGCTTCAAATTTCTCAATTGGATCGAAAAGAAATTTCATTTTCCAAAACCTCCGAAGATATCCATAAACAGCTGGAACGCGCTATCGAGCACGTTTCATTACTAACTCAACAAAGAAAAACTATCATTAAAACCTCCTTTGATGCCAAAGAAAGCACTTTGTTGGTTTCTAACAATCATATGACCAATGTTTGGATTAATATGCTTGAAAATGCGGTAAAATACTCTGAGGATACTCCTGAAATTGAAATAAACACTTTCAATACTTCTGATTTTTTATGTGTTTCTATTAAAGATCATGGAATGGGGATGATCAATTCTGTTAAAAAGAAAGTTTTTGATAAATTCTATAGAGAAACGACAGGAAATATTCACAATGTAAAAGGCCATGGACTTGGATTAGCGTATGTCAAACAGATTGTAGAACTGCATCATGGCACGGTTTCTGTTAATAGCGAAAAAGGAAAAGGAAGTCAATTTACTGTAAAACTTCCTATGAAAAATGACAATTAATATTATGGAGCACGAAAAGAAAATTTTGTTAGTAGAAGATGATCCAAATTTCGGAATCATTCTTAGAGACTATTTATCCATGAATAGCTACGAGGTTACGTTGGCAAAAAACGGGATGGAAGGCTTTGAAAAGTTTAAGAAAAACGATTTTGATTTGTGTATTTTGGACGTTATGATGCCTTATAAAGATGGATTCACCCTTGCCAAAGAAATTCGAAGCAATAATGCCGAAATTCCCATTGTTTTTTTGACTGCTAAATCCATGAAAGAAGACATGATCAAAGGGTATAAAATAGGTGCCGATGATTATTTAACCAAACCGTTTGATTCCGAAATCCTTTTGCATAAAATCAAAGCGCTTTTCCATCGCCAGAAACACAACCCCATTTTAAGCAATTCCGAGTTTGAGTTTGCTATTGGTGATTTTACTCTCAATTCCAAGCTGCGTTATCTCCAATACAAAGAAGACCCACATATAAAACTCTCTCCCAAAGAAAACGAATTGCTCCGTTTGTTGTTTTTACACCAAGACGATTTGATGTCGCGGGAGTTGGCTTTAACAAAAATTTGGAGAGATGACAATTATTTTACCTCTCGAAGCATGGATGTATACATCGCCAAAATTCGAAAGTATCTCAAAAAAGATCCTCGTGTTCAAATCATAAACGTTCATGGAGAAGGGTTTCGCCTAAGTCTCGAGGAATCGTAAATATTTCAATACGTTCCTCTGGGATGAAATCGAAGCATGGATTCCATCAAATGTTTCTTGCTTACATGCAAATAACGCTCGGTAGTGGTTATGCTTTCATGTCCCATCATTTGTTGAACCGTACTCAAGTCTGCTCCGTTTTCGACCAAGTGAGTAGCAAACGAATGTCGAAGGCTGTGAGGACTTATGTTTTTGCGCAGTCCTGCTTTTTCACACAATTGTTTTACAATGACAAACAACATGTTTCTGGTCAATCCTTTTCCGCGTTGATTGAGAAATAAGGTGTCTTCATGTCCTTTTTGAGGCTTAGTAAAAACCCGTATTTCGGACAGATAAATAGTGACATAATGTTGCGCAATAGAAGCAATGGGGACAAAACGTTCTTTATTACCTTTTCCAAGCACTTTAATCAACGACTCCTCAAAAAACAAATCTGAAATCCGCAGCGTAGTCAATTCGCTTACACGCAATCCGCAACTGTAAAGCAATTCTAACATAGCTCGATTGCGTTCACCAGTTGATGTACTCAAATCAATGGATCGAATCAAGGTATCGACTTCCTCATACGAAAGGGTGTCTGGCAAGCGTCTTCCAATTCTTGGGCTTTCAATAAGATTCATGGGGTTGTCTTTTCGGAATTCTTCCAAAACCACAAAATCAAAAAAACTTCGCAATCCCGAAATAATGCGTGCCTGCGAGGGCGCCTTTACACTTTTGGCGATTTCATATACAAATTGTTTGATATGATCCGCTTCGATAGAAGATGCGCTTTCCTGAATATCATTGTTTTCGAGGAAGCCAACAAGCTTTTTTACATCCAAAATATAGCTATGGATAGAGTTTTTGGAAAGCCCGCGCTCTAGCAACAGGTAATTTTTAAACGAATCTAACAATTCTGACCACTTCATGCTCAAAAATAGTTTTTTTTTAGTAAGCAAAAACAACATTTTTCATTAAAATACATTTCAAATAAGATAGTAATTAAGTATTTTTAAAAAACCCATTTTTTTTGTTATTTTTCGAAAAAACAGTGATTTTTTCTACGTTCGGTATTGTAATTCATGTGGAGTTGTTTTAGTTTCGCTACTAATTAATTATGAACCCTAAAATTTATTTACAATGAAAAAATTACTTTTAATTGCCCTTATCGCTGTTGGTTTTGTTTTTAACTCACATGCACAAGAAAATGTATTAAAAGTTAATCCACTTGGATTAGCTTTTGGATCACTTCAATTAGGTTATGAACATGCTTTGTCAGACAAATCTTCTTTTCAAATTGATTTAGCTTATGTAAATTACAATGTAAATCTAGGCCTTGTTTCATCAAAAGCTACAGGTTTTGGTGTTGAGGGACAATACCGCTTTTACGTTTCTAGTTCAAAATCTGCTCCAAGAGGTTGGTTTTTCGCACCAGCAATTTCCTACTCTTCGGCTAAAGCTACTAGCAGAAGTTTAACAGGAAAAGCTACAGCTTTTAGTGGTGGTATTTTAGCTGGATATCAATGGGTGTTTGGCGGAAAAGACTCAGGTTTTGCACTTGATTTAAATTTCGGCGCTAATTATGCAAATGTATCTACTTCAGGAGATATCTCATCAGTCAAAATAGATGGTATTATACCAAGAATTGGACTTGCTCTAGGATATGCGTGGTAGTTTATTATTATATTTTACGTAAAAAACCGAGGGAATTCCCCTCGGTTTTTTTGTTGGCGTAAGTTTGTTATTTTTACAAAAAATAAATCGTGTGAAAAAAATATGCATTATCAACGGGCCTAATTTAAATTTGTTAGGCACTCGTGAACCTGGAATTTATGGCAATCAGTCTTTCGATGCTTATTTTTCATCATTGCAAGAACAGTTTTCCGAAGTGGAATTGTCCTATTACCAATCCAATATTGAAGGGAAACTAATTGATCATCTACACAAGGTAGGTTTTGATTATGACGGAATTATACTCAACGCTGCGGCTTATACGCATACTTCAGTGGGAATAGGAGATGCTATCAAGGCTATTGAAACTCCCGTAATTGAAGTGCACATATCCAATACGTTTGCACGGGAAGATTTTAGGCATCAGTCTTTTATAACTCCTCACGCCAAAGGTCTTATTCTGGGTTTTGGCTTGCAAAGTTATTCCTTAGCTATCCAAAGTTTTATGGAATAAACTATAAGTGAATGACCTCGTCGTAGGCAGCAGCAACGGCTTCCATGACAGCTTCGCTCATGGTTGGGTGTGGATGCACTGCTTTGAGCACTTCGTGTCCTGTAGTTTCTAATTTACGACCCAAAACAGCTTCTGCAATCATATCGGTAACGCCTGTTCCAATCATATGACATCCGAGCCATTCGCCATATTTTGCATCAAAAATCACCTTAACAAATCCATCGCTGTTTCCACTCGCTTGTGCTTTTCCTGATGCAGAAAAGGGAAATTTACCGACTTTGATTTCATATCCTTGATCTATGGCTTGTTGTTCTGTCAATCCAACAGAAGCAACTTCTGGAATACAATATGTGCAACCTGGAATATTTCCATAATCCAAAGGTTCTACATGCATGCCTTTTATTTTTTCGATACACAATATTCCCTCTGCAGAGGCAACGTGTGCAAGCGCCTGACCACTTGTAACGTCTCCAATGGCATAATATCCAGGCAAGTTGGTTTGGTAAAAATCGTTTACTACAATTTTGTCACGATTGACAACAATACCCACATCTTCCAACCCAATGTTTTCAATATTGGATTTGATACCTACCGCCGACAGAACGATGTCGGCTTCCAAAACTTCTTCTCCATTACTGGTTTTAACAGTAGCTTTTACGCCCTTTCCGGAAGTGTCAACAGCGGTTACTTCGGCATTGGTAAGAATCTTAACACCACTCTTTTTGAAAGATTTTTCGAGCTGTTTCGAGACATCAATGTCTTCTACAGGAACAATATTGGGTAAATATTCAACGATGGTAACTTCAGTTCCCATGGCGTTGAAGAAATAAGCAAATTCAATTCCGATAGCTCCAGAACCTACAACAATCATTTTCTTAGGTTGTTTAGGCAGTGTCATGGCTTCTCGGTACCCAATCACTTTTTTTCCGTCTTGCGGCAAGCTTGGAAGTTCGCGCGAACGAGCGCCGGTAGCAATAATGATGTGCTGGGCAGACAACTCTGATTCAGAACCGTCCTCAGCTTTTACGCTTATTTTTTTTCCTCTTTTTAGAGTTCCGTATCCAGAAATGACATCGATTTTGTTTTTCTTCATTAAAAAATGAACTCCTTTACTCATGCCATCAGCAACGTTTCGGCTTCGGTTGATAACAGCATCAAAATCTTTGTCGTATTCTTTTACAGTGAGCCCATAGTCGGAAGCATGTTTTAGGTAGTCAAAAACTTGAGCCGACTTTAACAATGCTTTGGTAGGAATACATCCCCAGTTAAGACAAACACCCCCCAAACTTTCTTTTTCGACAACGGCTGTTTTGAATCCCAATTGAGAAGCTCGAATGGCGGTTACATATCCTCCGGGTCCACTTCCTAAAACTATTACATCATATGTGCTCATAACTTCTTCTAGTTTAATGGTTGCAAAATTACAAAACCTTCCCCTAATAAAAGGAGATTGTTCAAAAAAATAGCAAAGTAAAAATTCGCAATCAGGAGGGTTTGAATTGTAAACTGACAGAATTCACACAATATCTTACGCCAGTAGGAGTAGGGCCGTCATTAAAGATGTGTCCTAGATGTCCTCCACATTGTGTGCATAAAATTTCTGTTCGAAGCATATGATGGGAGGTGTCTTTTATGTATTCAATGGCTCCTTCAACGGCATCGTCAAAACTGGGCCATCCACAGCCGCTTTCAAATTTTTGGTCGCTTATAAAAAGCGGTTGACTGCACCCTTTGCAACAGTAAGATCCGTTTTCAAAGTGCAAATTGTAAACTCCAGATCGAGGATATTCAGTTCCTTTATTACGCAATACATGAAAGCTCTGCTCATCGAGTTGTTCTTTCCATTCTTTGTCTGATTTGTGTATAGGGTACTTTTCACTCATTTTTAGAGGGTTCAAATTCAAGTGCAGCGGAGTTAATACAGTGACGCAATCCGGTTGTTTCTTTGGGTCCGTCATTAAAAACATGACCCAAATGTCCTCCACAGTTCGAACACAGAACTTCAGTTCGTGGAATTCCAATTTTATAATCTACGTCAAATTTCAAACTGCCTTTTACCGCGTTGTCAAATGCTGGCCAACCGCATTTGGAGTCGTATTTGTTTTCTGACATGAATAACTCTTGGTTACACCCAGCACAACGGTAGACACCCTCTTCAAAGTGCTTGTCGTATTTACCTGTAAAGGCTCTTTCTGTTTCTGCTTTTCGCAAAATACGGTAACTTTCTTCTGAAAGTTCTGACTTCCATTCGGCTTCTGATTTGACTACTTTTATAGGGGTGTTGTTTTGCTTTTGAGCACAGCCGAAACTAATTACTAACAACATCAAATAAGTGGGGTTTAAGATTTTTTTCATGATTGTTTTTTAAAATTTACAATGCTATCAATTACTTTAGAGTCTCTCAAAATTCTTCGATGACCTAAATTTTCTGTGATAAGCAGTGTTCCATTTTTAACAGCGCTTTTGATTTGATGAGCACAGGAAACAGGAACTTCAAAGTCAGAATTGTCGTGAATAATGAGCCCAGGAATCAATGAATTTTTTATAAACTCACTGGAGGCTAATTGCTCAATCTTCATTCCTGTTTTGCGTTCTAAGTATTGAATCATTTTTCTTTCAATTTTTGCAGATAAATGAATGTTTTTCACAAAACTTTTGATAACATCTTCTACTTTGTTTCCACTGCTAATGATGGTGAATTTATCTAAAATCATGCCACGGTGAATTGCGTTTAACAAAATCATTCCTCCAAAGGAATGACCAATAGCGGCTTGAAATTTTCCTTGGGTATGATTTAGATAAAGTACGGTTTCTACAAACTCCTCAAAAATGGTATGATTTCCTGACGAATCTCCATGAGCAGGACCGTCGAAGCTAAGAATTTCAAAACCTTCATCAACTAATTTTTCCGCTATTTTATACAATTGAGTGCCTCTTCCGCTCCATCCATGAACTAATAGAATTTTTTTTTCAGAGCTCCCCAATTGGTATAGTTGAATGTGCTTTCGAACAGTGGGTACAAAAATACGGTTGGATTTTGCGGCTTCATAAAAAGAAACCTCTCTTTTTGGAGTGGTGTGTCTTTGCGGTTTTCCAAACAAATATAGCGCATATCGAACGGCCAAGTAGGAAGAAAAAAAAGCGATAGTTTTCCCAGTCCAAATGATTATTTTTGGAATTTCAAACGCTGGCTCTTTTGTTTTTTTAGGCATTAATCAACTTAAATATTTGTGTAAAATTACTAATTATACTAGCTTTGATAATCAATTATTAATTTAATTTTTTTCAATGAAAAATTTAGCCCCCTTATTTCTTCTTTTTTTCGTTTTAACTGCATGTAAAACGAATCCTTTTACAGGAAAAAAAACTTTTAACATATACAGTTCCAGCGATAATTTGTTTGCCTCTTCATTTCAACAATACGATAAATTTTTGTCAGAAAATGATGTAGTTACTGGTACATCAGAAAGTGAAATGATTACACGTGTTGGGCAAAAAATAGCAAAAGCCGCACAGCGTTGGTTTGAAGCCAATGGTCAGCCAGGGTATTTGAGCAAATACAAATGGGAATACCAATTGGTTAAAGATTCTACCGTCAATGCCTGGTGTATGCCAGGAGGCAAAATCGTTTTTTACACCGGTATTTTGCCCATTACACAAACTGAAACAGGAGTTGCCGTGGTTATGGGGCATGAAGTCGCACACGCTTTAGCAGATCATGGAGCGCAACGAATGACTGCAGGAATTGCTCAGCAATTGGGAGCTATTGGTACTCAAATAGCCGTTCAGAATAAAGACGCCCAAACGCAAGCTGTTTGGATGCAAGCCTATGGAATTGGATCGACCGTAGGCGGGATGTTACCTTTTAGTAGAAGTCATGAAACCGAAGCAGACCGAATTGGATTGCAAATTATGGCTATTGCAGGTTATAATCCCGATGAGGCTCCAGAGCTATGGAAACGCATGAAAAAAGCCAATGAAGGCAAACAACCCCCTGAATTTTTAAGTACGCACCCTTCCAATGATACCCGTATTCGAAATTTAACACAATGGTCTCAAGCAGCCAAAGACGAAGCCAAAAAGTTTGGGGTTACCGCTTTTCGTTGATTTAATTTAAAAGCCTTACTTTTAGTCCCATTAATAACCAATCGTTGGATGAAATGGGTAGGAAAGTTGTGTACGCTTCAAAAGGAAGTAAGAAGTTATTAAATGCTTGGGCTTCCTATGATTGGGCAAATTCTGTTTATCCCCTAGTTATTTCTACCGCAGTTTTTCCGATTTATTACGGTGCTATTTGTGCTGATCAATTGTATTTGGATATTTTTGGTCAGAGTATAAAAAATACGGCACTTATTAGCTTTGTTACAGCACTGGCATTTATTGTTATTGCTTCCTTGTCTCCTATTTTATCGGGAATTGCAGATTATGTGGGAAACAAAAAACGTTTTATGCAATTCTACTGCTATTTGGGCTCGTTATCCTGCATGGGATTGTATTGGTTTGAGTTGGAATCGCTTCAAATCGGCTTAACGTTTTATTTTTTTGCATTGATTGGATTTTGGTCAAGCTTGGTTTTTTACAATTCTTACTTGCCCGATATTGCCCACCCCGAACAACAAGATCGTATCAGCGCAAAAGGATATGCTCTTGGGTATTTTGGGAGTGTTATATTGTTGGTTTTTAATCTTGTAATGGTTTTAAAACCAGAAATTTTTGGAATTACTGGTACCCCAGCAGAAGCCTCCTTAAAGGCAATGCGTTATTCATTTATTACGGTAGGTATTTGGTGGATGACTTTTAGTCAGTATGCTTTTTATCATCTCCCTATGGGGAATTCGGGACATAAAGTAACTCGATCTGTGGTTATGAATGGTTACAAAGAGTTGAAAACCGTATATCGATCGTTGGCTTCAACTTTGCGATTGAAGCGCTATTTGGGAGCATTTTTTGTTTACAGTATGGCACTTCAAACAGTTATTTTAGTAGCCACCTATTTTGGCGAGCAAGAAATTAATTGGGGAGAAGGTCAAAAAACAATTGGCTTGATTGTGAGTATTATTTTGATTCAATTGGTTGGAATAGCAGGGGCTCTTTTGACAGCTAAAATTTCAAAAAAAATTGGAAATATTACTACTTTGATTGCACTCAATTTTATATGGTCTGGACTCTGTGTTTACGCTTTTTTTATTGAAACACCCACTCAGTTTTACATTGCTGCTGGTGTGTTAGGGTTGATTTTTGGAGGAATTCAAGCACTTTCACGTTCTACGTATTCCAAACTTATACCCACTACAGAAGATACTACCTCCTATTTCAGCTTTTATGACATTTCTGAAAAAGTAGCCATTGTTTTTGGAATGTTTCTGTTTGGTTTTGTGGACCAGATTACGGGAAGTATGCGAAATTCCATTTTATTTTTCATGGTTTTCTTTTTTGTAGGGGCACTTCTTCTCAATCGTATGTTGAGAATAGACAAAAGAAACGCCTAATTCCTTGTAACACTTCCAGATCCGGAAGTGGATACCTTTTCAATAGTAGGTGATCCGCTGTATCGTATGTCTCCCGATCCCGAAACAGAAGTGCTTAATGTTCCATCGCAGTATACCGATACATCGCCCGATCCAGAAATGGAGGCTTCCCATACTTTGGCATTCCCGTTCAATTCAAGGTCACCCGATCCAGCAATGCTACTTTCTATTTTGTTGGCCGCAACGTCGAGATTCATTTCCCCAGAACCTGCTATGGACAGTTCTAAGTTTTCGTTGGTAATTGTGGTTTTTCCTTCCACTTGACCAGATCCTTCCAAAGCAATTTTATGAATGGATTCAATTGGAATTGTAATCAGAATTTTTTTACCGAAGGATGGTTTTAAACGAACTCCTTTTTTTACTTTAACAGAAAGTGTTTTGTTTCGTACAGTTGTTTCAATATGGGAAATCAGGTTGCTTTCTCCCTCAATGACAATATTGCCCTCGTCTCCTTGGACGAGTTCTACATTAAAAAATCCACTGATTTTGACGGCATCGTAGGAGGAAGTCGTTCTGTTTTCAGCTTCAATAGTTCCGTTTCCTTTAATACGAGTTCCCCAATACTGTGCACAAGAAATTTGGAAAATAAGGAAGGATAAAATAAATATGTTCATTGTTTTCATAAGAATAGATTTTAAGACATATGTTTAAGACGAATTAAATTGTTTTTTGTTTCACAAACCCCCTTTTTTATATGGCATGGATATTGTCAATTGTTTTATTGATATTAAAAATGATGTATTTGTATTAGTATGATTAACAATACATTAAGTGATTAATTTTAAAAATATAGTCCAATTTGAAGCAGTAAATGCGACAAAATGGCGTAAATATAGTTTATGTCAAAGCCAAAACTTTTAAATATTGACACCTTGTCACTCAAAGAACTGGATGAAGATGCTGATTTGATTCCATTAATGACTTCGGATGACGAGGAAGCCATTTCTAAAGAATCAATCCCAGAGATTATTCCAATCCTACCTCTCAAAAATACGGTGTTGTTTCCTGGGGTAGTCATTCCAATTACCGCCTCCAGAGATAAGTCCATTCAATTAATCAAAGATGCGAATTCAAACGATAAGTTGTTGGGAGTAGTTGCTCAAAAAGATGCTTCTATTGAAAATCCATCGTACGATGATATTCATCATCTAGGGGTAGTGGCTAAGGTTTTGCGCATTCTGAAAATGCCCGATGGGAATATTACGGTTATTATTCAGGGTAAAAAACGATTTGAAGTTACGGAGTTTGTTGATTCCGAACCGTATTTTAAAGCAAAGGTTGAGGAAGTAAAAGAAATTAAACCAAATAAAAATGAAGAGTTTTCCGCCATTATTGATTCTATCAAAGACTTAGCGCTTCAAATCATTGACGAAAATCCAAACATTCCTTCCGAAGCTTCCTTTGCGATTAAAAACATCCAGAGCGATTCATTTCTAGTGAATTTTGTTTCAGCAAACATGAACCTTTCTGTCAAAGAAAAACAACATATTTTGGAGGTTAATGCCTTGAAAGAAAGAGCCTTGTTGTGTTTAGAAAAAATGAATGTTGAGTTTCAAAAATTGTCCATAAAAAATGACATTCAATCCAAAGTTCGTTTCGATCTAGACCAACAACAGCGTGAATATTTTCTTCATCAACAGATGAAAACCATCCAAGAAGAATTGGGAGGCGTATCTCAAGAGTCTGAGATTGAGGAAATGAGAATCAAAGCTACCAAAATCAAATGGAACAAAGAAGTTAAAGAGCATTTTGATAAAGAACTTGCTAAGTTGATGCGAATGAATCAGCAAGTAGCTGAGTATTCCGTTCAAAGAAACTATCTCGATCTCTATTTGGATCTTCCTTGGAACAAATTTTCAAAAGATAAATTTGACCTCAAAAAGGCACAAAAAGTATTGAATCGAGATCATTTTGGGCTAGAAGATGTCAAACAACGTATTATTGAACACTTGGCTGTTCTAAAGCTTAGGAACGATATGAAATCACCCATATTGTGTTTGCATGGACCTCCAGGAGTTGGAAAAACTTCTTTAGGAAAATCAATTGCAGAAGCCTTGGGAAGGGAATACGTGAGAATCTCTTTAGGAGGTCTTCGTGATGAAGCCGAAATTAGAGGGCATCGAAAAACATATATAGGTGCAATGCCAGGGCGAATTATTCAAAGTCTTAAAAAAGCAGGAACTTCCAATCCCGTTTTTGTGTTGGATGAAATTGATAAACTTTCAACCGGAAATCAGGGCGATCCGTCTTCAGCCATGCTTGAAGTATTGGACCCTGAGCAAAACACTTCTTTTTATGACAACTTTTTGGAAATGGGATTTGACCTTTCAAAGGTTATGTTTATTGCGACTGCCAACACATTAGGAACCATTCAACCGGCTCTTAGAGATCGGATGGAAGTAATCAATGTTTCAGGATACACTATTGAGGAGAAAATAGAAATTGGAAAACGCCATTTACTACCCAAACAAATTGCAGATCATGGTCTTACCTCCAAAGACTTAACCGTTCCAAAACCCATTATGCAGCGACTGATCGAAGGATATACTAGAGAATCAGGAGTTCGAGGACTTGAAAAGCAATTGGCCAAAGTGGTTCGTTATGCGGCCAAATCAATTGCTATGGAGGAGGAGTACGTAAAGAAAATCACCGTAGATCAATTGACTTCCATTATGGGGCCTGCTCGTATGTTACGCGATCAGTATGAAAACAACGACGTAGCTGGAGTAGTTACTGGTCTTGCTTGGACACAAGTTGGTGGAGATATTTTGTTTATTGAGTCGTTACTTTCCAAAGGAAAAGGAGGGCTTTCTATAACAGGAAACCTCGGTAAAGTGATGAAAGAGTCTGCCACAATTGCTCTTGAATATATCAAATCCAATGCAGAGTTATTGGGTATCGATCATCAACTATTGGATAAATACAACATTCACATTCACGTTCCTGAGGGAGCTACGCCTAAAGATGGGCCAAGTGCAGGAATAACGATGTTAACTTCTTTAGTTTCACTTTTAACACAGCGAAAAGTTAAGAAAAGCCTAGCGATGACAGGTGAAATTACCTTACGCGGAAAAGTATTACCTGTGGGAGGGATTAAAGAAAAAATATTAGCAGCCAAGCGCGCTAAAATCAAAGAAATCATCTTATGTCAAGAAAACGAAAAAGACATTTTAGAGATTAATCCGGACTACTTAAAAGGATTGAAATTCCATTATGTTGTTGATATGATTGATGTCATAAAAATTGCGATTACTTCACAAAAAGTCAAAAACTCCAAAAATTTATAACGATCAACACTAAACTTCAATACCTTTCGTTTTCTAGAGTAGGAATTTGGTTATGAAACAATTAGGGCTGGTTTTTTGGGTTTTGATGATAACGAGTTTTTTTAGTTACTCACAAATTGGAGGAAAGCATACATATCAATTTTTATCACTCAGTCCTTCTCCACACCAAGCTGCTCTTGGAAGTAAAAACATTACTTTGTTCGGTTCAGACCCTATCCATGGGTTGTACAATCCTGCTTCGATCAACCCAGAAATGGGAAGTCGTCTGTCTATGAATTACCGACCTTATTTTTCGGGTATCAACATGGGAACAGCAGCTTATGTGCACACGTGGGATCGAAACTTTAAAGCGGTTCATTTTGGAGTTCAATATATTGATTACGGAAGCTTTGACGGTCGTGATGAATTTGGAAATCCAACCGAATCATTTTCTGGTAACGAAATTGCCCTTTCAGGCGGGTATGCTTACAACATTCCTTGGACTGAATGGTATGTAGGCACTAATCTAAAATTTATTTCCTCTACACTGGAACAATACCAATCCTTTGGAATGGTAATTGACCTAGGGGTTTATTACAAAATTCCTTCCATAGAATTTGAAGCTGCATTGGTTGTTAAAAATTTAGGAACCCAGCTTACCACCTACAGTGGATTAAAGGAATCGTTGCCTTTAGAAATTTTAATTGGACTGTCCCAAGAACTTGAGTTTCTTCCACTCCGTTGGCATGTTACTTTTCAAAATCTTCAGGATTGGAATCTTTCCTATGTAAATGAAAATCTAATTACTTCCTCGATAGATGGAGGGGCAAGTTCTGAGAACACGTCGTTTTTAAAAGAAACATTACAGCATCTTGTACTAGGGGCAGAGTTGTTTCCGAATCGGTTGTTTTCAGTTCGATTGGGATATAATTTTCGTCGTGGAGAGGAATTGCGTATTTTAGAGCAGCGAAATTTTTCAGGATTTTCTACTGGGTTGGGTATAACACTTAAAAGATTTCGCTTTCATTATAGCTATGCGCGCTATACTACCGCTGGAAATGCAAGCGTATTTGGAGTAACTATTGACATGAATCCATGAAAAAAATAAACATTGCCATTGACGGTACTTCTTCAACTGGAAAAAGCACGTTGGCCAAACAAATTGCAAACAAACTCAATTATATTTACATAGATTCGGGTGCCATGTATCGATGTGTAACCCTTTATGCAATTCAAAACAATTGGTTGAATACATCCCGCTTTGATAAAGAGCCCTTGATTGGATCTCTACCCAATATTCATTTGAAATTTGCATTGAACGAGAAAACAAACGACCAGACTATTTTTTTAAATGGAGTTTCAGTTGAAAATGAAATTCGTTCTATGGAAGTGTCCAATGCGGTAAGTAGGGTAGCTGCCGTGCCCGAAATTAGAAAAGCAATGGTTCGCCTACAACATGATTTTGGAAAAGACAAAGGCGTTGTTATGGACGGACGCGATATCGGAACGGTCGTTTTTCCCAATGCCGAATTGAAATTGTTTCTCACTTGTTCAGCAAAGGTAAGAGCTCAAAGAAGATACGAAGAAATGCAACAAAAAGGAATTTCCGTTTCTTTTGACCAAGTACTTTCCAATATCAAATCAAGGGATCACCTTGATTCTTCTCGATCAGATTCCCCTCTTATTAAGGCCTCTGATGCATTGGAAATTAATACCGAAAATCGCTCTGTAGATGAGCTGCTAGGTCAAGTGTTGGAGTTGATTTCTTCAAAAATCAATTCTTAATTTACTTTGAAATAAAACAAGTCAGATTCTGATTTATTTCCTTTACTGTCTTTTGAAATAATTTTCCAATAATATGTCCCAGTGCTTGTATTTGTTATGGTATATAAATTTTCAGTACTATTTTCATTAACCAAGGTTGTAGCATCTTTTTGATCAACATAAACGTTGTAGGATAAGAAGTCACCATCTGCATCACTTCCGTTCCATCTTAAAACAGCTGCCCCTCCAGTTACGGTGGCTCCGTTAGCTGGTGAAACTAATTCTGCAGGAAATGGCACATAATTTGTAATTCCATCGCCAGCTAAATAAAATTTCCAAGCATCACTTTTTGCAGTTTCTAAAGAGGTGTTGGATTTGGAAACAATATACCAAGAATATGGTGTGCCTTCTGAAAGACCAATTTGTCTTGATGTGGATTGTGCTTGAAAGGTTTGTAGCTCATTTGTGTCCATATCAAATTGAGTATCATAAAAAGCATACATTAAATGAGTGAGGTTTTCTGCTTTAATATCTGACACATTATAATCCCGTCCATAAATGGCCCATTGAGCAAAATAACCCACTACATACTTGTCATGTGTAGGACTCGATTGAGTGAAGGAAAAATTAGAAAATAGAAGTGTGAGTGTAAAAGAAAAAAGTAGGAATTGTTTTTTCATCAGATTTGGGAATTTGATTTCAACTTACAATAAAACTAATCAAATAAAATACCAATTAATTTAAAATAAAAAAAAATTCGACTAACTACACATTTTTATCGATTAACTGACTATTGAGTTTAATGAAATCTTATAATATTGTAAGATTACTTAACAAAAAAACTTGGTTATCAATAAATAAGCACTTATTTTTGCACACCTTTTGAGAAGATTTGGAGAGAACTCAGGAGGGTTGACAACATATAATCACTTTCAATCATAGTTCTTGATTCTCTCACAAATGATTGAAATACAAACAAAATCAGCATGGCTGAAGAAACTACACCCATTGATCCTCAGGAAATTCCTGAAGTTCAAGAAAACCAAGTTCAGGAAGAAGCAGTAGCTACTGAACCCCAACAAACTCCCGAAGAATTTCTAGAAAATTTTAACTGGCACAACTATGAAGAGGGTATTGATCCTGTTCAAGATGACAAACTAGTGGAGTTTGAAAACCTCGTTAAAGAAAATTTTGTGGATACTGCCGATGACGAAGTCGTTCATGGAGTTGTTGTTCATATGACTGATCGCGAGGCTATTATTGACATCAATGCCAAATCAGAAGGTGTTATTTCACTTAATGAATTCCGCTACAACCCTGACCTAAAAGTTGGAGACAAAGTCGAAGTATTGGTAGATGTTCGTGAAGACAAGACAGGGCAACTTGTTCTTTCTCACCGAAAAGCCAGAACCATCAAAGCATGGGATCGTGTTAATAGCGCTCATGATAATGAAGAAATCGTAACTGGATTTATCAAGTGCAGAACCAAAGGAGGAATGATTGTCGATGTATTTGGAATCGAAGCATTTTTACCAGGATCTCAAATTGATGTAAAACCCATTCGCGATTACGATCAATATGTTAACAAGAATATGGAATTCAAAGTGGTTAAAATCAATCACGAATTCAAAAATATTGTTGTTTCTCACAAAGCATTGATTGAAGCCGATATTGAAATCCAGAAAAAAGAAATTATTGGTCAACTTGAAAAAGGTCAAGTTCTTGAAGGAACTGTTAAAAACATCACTTCCTATGGTGTCTTTATTGACCTTGGAGGTGTTGATGGATTGATTCATATTACTGACCTGTCTTGGAACCGAATTAGTCATCCAAGTGAGGTGTTGGATCTCGATCAGAAACTCAATGTAGTAATCCTTGATTTTGATGATGACAAATCTCGAATCCAATTAGGATTGAAACAATTGAGTCAACATCCATGGGATGCGTTGAGCGAAGACCTTAAAATTGGAGACAAAACCAAAGGAAGAGTAGCTGTAATTGCTGATTACGGTGCGTTTATTGAAATTTCTGATGGAGTAGAAGGCCTTGTTCACGTTTCTGAAATGTCTTGGTCAACTCATTTGCGTTCTGCGCAAGATTTTGTTAGCGTAGGAGACGAAATTGATGTAGTTGTTTTAAGCTTGGATCGTGATGAACGAAAAATGTCTTTAGGGATTAAGCAATTAACTCCTGATCCATGGACAGATATTACTTCGAAGTATCCAAAAGGATCTAAACATACTGGAATCATTCGCAACTTTACCAATTTTGGTGTTTTTGTTGAATTGGAAGAAGGTATTGACGGATTGATCTACATTTCTGATCTATCATGGACCAAAAAAGTGAAACATCCTTCTGAGGTTGTTACCGTAGGGGATCAACTCGAAGTTGTTGTTCTTGAATTG
>JAURCF010000055.1 GCA_030828565.1 Flavobacteriaceae bacterium | reverse complement strand
ATTGAATTTTTCCAAACGTTTTCGAACCGTTTGTTCAGCTTTATCTCGGATAGAACACGTATTGACTAACACCAAATCAGCTTCTTCTAAAAGTGGTGTTGTATGAAATCCTTCTTTGGCAAGGATGGAAGCAACAATTTCGCTATCCGAAAAATTCATTTGGCATCCGTAACTTTCTATGTAAAGTTTTCGATTATGAGATGTATTGGAGTCCAAAACAAGAGTTGTTCCTTGAAGTTGTTCGTCAATCGTTTTATCCATTTATAATAAATTGATTTTTCTTTTTTGCAAAGATACTGATTTTCAATTATACTATGACAGATTGTCAGTTTTTATGGTATGATTTTTGTAATTTTACCAAAAATTAAAATATGAACCGTTACTTTTCTCTTCTGTTTTTTTTCCTATTCGCTTGTTCACCTAATAATAATGATGAGTTTGAAGTGTATGAATTGTATACACCTATTGTAATGACAATGGACGAGGTTCGCGCCTCAATAGCTGTTCAAGAACCGCAAGAGATTAAAGTTACCGGTAAAATATATGTTAAGGACAATTTGCTACTTGTTGGAGATGAAAAAAGAGGAATTCATATTTTTGATAATAGTCAACCAGCATTCCCCCAAAAAATAGCTTTTCTAGCCATTCCTGGAAATCATGATATGGAAATGCGAGGAAATTATTTGTACGCCGACAGCTACAAGGATTTATTAGTTTTTGACCTATCCGATCTAACAAGTATTGATATTCGCTCCCGAGAACAGGAAGTATTTCCCTATAACATTGAATATCCTGAAGCCGGTGATTTGCCTCAAGAAATCCAATGGGATTCCATCGATAATAATACTATTGTGGTGGGATGGATGCGCTCTAAAGAAATACGCAAAAAGCAAGACTACAGAGATGATTTTTTCTTAGTAGATGCACTTGCAGATTCTGCTAGCAGAGAGTCAACAGGTCAGGGAGGATCTTTAGCCCGGTTTAAAATTGTGAGTCATTACCTTTATGCTTTGGATGCAAGTAACTTAAAAGTGTTTGATATTTCAGATGCCTTGAATCCAACGAAAGTTTCAGATAAATACGTTACATGGGCTGCAGAAACTTTGTTTTTAAGCGGGATTCACATGTTTGTTGGAAGTAGAGACGGAGTTTATATTTACGATGTTTCTTCCCCGCAAAACCCCGAATATGTCTCAGAATTTACTCATGCAACGATGTGTGATCCAGTTGTTGTGGATGAGCATACAGCCTATGTAACACTTAGGGGGGGTAATTTATGTGGTAATCCATGGGGAGACGGTCCCACTCTAGATAGCCGTCTGGATATTTTGGACGTCAGCGATATAAAAAATCCAAAGCTTGTAGCCAACTATACATTAGAAAATCCCTATGGACTGGGAGTAAAGGGAGATCTTCTTTTTATATGTGATGGAACAGCAGGATTGAAAATCTATAACAAGTCCAATATTAATGATTTGAAGCTTTTGTCCACCCACTCGGAAATGGAAGCGTATGACGTCATCCCTCTTGAAAGTCATTTAATTTTAATTGCTAAAGGAGGCGTTTTTCAATTCAATTATGTAGATAACAATCAAATTTCCTTAATGAGTAAAATCGTCCTAAACTAGTTCTTTTCAATTCTAATTTGTCGGGTAATTTTCTCAGCTTTTATTTCTTTATTTAGGTTAAATTTGGAACTACCAAAAAAAATCTACTACTTTTGTCCCCTAAAATTCCAACACCTATGTCCAAAAATTTAGTAATTGTCGAGTCACCTGCCAAGGCAAAAACAATTGAAAATTATTTAGGAGCCGACTTTAAAGTCGTTTCGAGTTATGGGCATATTGCAGATCTTCCTGCAAAGGAATTAGGAGTCAATGTTGAGGGAGATTTTACGCCAAAATACATTGTTTCATCGGATAAAAAAGCGGTAGTAAAAGAATTAACAGCCCTTTCCAAAAAGGCAGAAACCGTTTGGTTAGCTAGTGATGAAGACCGTGAAGGAGAAGCTATAGCTTGGCACTTGTCGGAGACGCTTAAATTGGATAAAGCAAAAACCAAACGAATTGTCTTTCACGAAATTACCAAGTCAGCAATACTGAAAGCTATAGAAAACCCAAGAAGTATCGATTACAACTTGGTAAACGCTCAACAGGCTCGTAGAGTTTTGGATCGATTGGTAGGGTACGAAATATCTCCTATACTTTGGAGAAAAGTTAAGGGAGGTTTGTCAGCAGGGCGCGTGCAGTCTGTTTCTGTTCGATTGTTGGTAGAACGTGAACGCGAAATTCGCTCGTTTGTTCCTCAAGCCACTTTTAAAATAACAGCTGTTTTTTCCAATTCTGATGGAAAGCAATTTTCAACTACATTAGGGAATACCTTTGACACAGAAGAACTTGCCTATTCTTTTTTGGAACAAAACAAAGAAGCTATTTTCCAGATTTTATCATTGGAAAAAAAGCCAGCAAAAAAATCTCCAGCCGCTCCGTTTACAACATCAACACTGCAGCAAGAAGCTTCCAGAAAACTTGGGTTTTCAGTAAGTAGAACCATGCAAAATGCCCAACGATTGTATGAAGCAGGACACATCACATATATGCGAACCGATAGTGTCAACTTGTCCAAAGAAGCACTAGCCTCTGCTGAACAAGTCATTCAAAAAAACTATGGTGATGAGTATGCAAAATCGCGTGTTTACAAATCAAAAAACAAAGGAGCTCAAGAGGCTCACGAAGCCATTCGGCCCACTAATTTTGAAGTTTCGAGTGTTTCCAATGATTACGATCAAAATCGATTGTATGAATTGATTTGGAAAAGAGCCATCGCTTCCCAAATGAGTGATGCTCAACTAGAACGAACGGTAGTAAAAATAAACGCTAATACGCATGCAGAAGTATTTACTGCACGTGGGGAAATTATTAAATTTGATGGATTTCTAAAAGTATATTTGGAAGGTCAAGATGATTCTGAAGAAGAGCAAAGCGATATTTTACCCCCTTTGAAAAAAGGAGAAACAGTTACCTACAAGCACATGGCTGCAACCCAACGCTTTTCTCGACCACCTTACCGTTATTCAGAAGCCTCATTGGTTAAGAAATTGGAAGAATTGGGTATCGGAAGACCTTCTACCTATGCACCAACAATTTCTACGATCATCAACAGAAAATATGCTGAAAAAGGCGTTGTGGATGGAGTGGATAGAAATTACCAACAATTGACTCTCAAATCAGATACTATTCAAATCAAAACACTCTCTGAAAAAGTAGGCTCAGACAAAGGAAAGCTAGTGCCTACAGATGTTGGAATGCTGGTAACTGATTTTTTGGTTAATAATTTCGATGAAATTTTAGACTATAATTTTACTGCGAAAGTAGAGCAAGATTTTGACAACATTGCTGACGGTTCAGATGAGTGGAAAAGCATGATGAAAAATTTTTACAGTACATTTCATCCAATCGTAGAAAACGTAGCTCAAAATGCCGAACGGGAAATAGGCGAGCGTATTTTAGGAACCGATCCAAAAAGCGGACGTCAGTTAAGTGTTAGGTTAGGGCGGTTTGGAGCAATGGCTCAAATTGGTACTGTTGACGATGAAGAAAAGCCATTATTTGCCAGTCTTACTCCCGAACAACAACTATCGACCATTACATTTGAAGAAGCGATGGATTTGTTTAAACTACCCGCTGATTTGGGAGAGTTTGAAGACAAAATGATAACCGTTAACAACGGAAGATACGGCCCTTATGTTAAACATGGAGATGCTTTTGTTTCTCTTCCCAAAGGAAAAAATCCATTATCTACTTCGCTTGAAGAAGCCATAGAGTTGATTAAAGAAAAACAAAAAGCCGACGCTCCCATTGCTCATTACGAAGACAAACCAGTAACCAAAGGCAAAGGAAGGTTTGGACCTTTTATCAAATGGAACGAAATGTTTATTAACGTAAACAAAAAATACGATTTTGATCACTTATCTCAGGTTGATATTGAAACCTTGATTGAAGATAAAAAGCGAAAAGAGGCTGAAAAAGTAATTCATAACTGGGAAACAGAAGGAATCCGAGTAGAAAAGGCGCGTTGGGGTCGTTCCAATATTTTTAAGGGAAAACTTAAAATTGAACTTTCAAAAGATATTGACGCTACGAAGCTTACTCTTGAAAAAGTACAAGCCATTATTGAAAAAAAGAAGCCCAAACCCAAGAAAAGAAAAACCAGCTCTAAGAAAAAATAATGGATTTTGATTTCCTACAGCCAGTTGAAGAAAGTGTTTTAGCACATACGCTTTTGATGCCCGAACAGGTATTGGGAAGATCTTTGAAAATCCACACCCTTAAAGACGGATTCCCAGAGCTGAATAATGTAAAAATAGCCATAATCGGTCTGCAGGAAACACGAAATTCTTTTTATGATTTCCACGACACTTTCGATCTTGATGCTTTCCGATTGGAATTTTACGGACTCTATCCCGGAAATTGGGATATTACTATTGCTGATTTTGGAACAATTACCAACGGAGCTTCAGTTGAAGACACCTATTTTGCGGTTCAACAAATCTGTGACTTTACATACAAACGCTCAATCATTCCAATATTTATTGGGGGAAGTCAAGATATAACCCTGCCCATGTATCGAGCATACAGTAATTTAGACTCTTATATTAATATTACTGCTGTCGACAATCGTTTTGACTTTGGCGAACCGGGACAACTTATTTCCTCAAAGTCATATATGTCTAAAATTATATTGGACGAGCCAAATCGGTTGTTTAATTTCTGTAATTTAGGGTATCAGACTTTTTACAATGCACAAGAGGAGCTGGATTTGTTAGACCGTTTGTTTTTTGAATCGTATAGGTTAGGGAATTTGGTAAGCGATATTTCGTTGGTGGAGCCTGTTTTGAGAGATACCGATTTATTGAGTATTGATTTAAAATCAATGAAATCAATTGAGACTGGATCCAAAACATCATATCCAAACGGTTTTGATGCCCTGCAAATTTGTGCCATTGCCCGATATGCAGGTCTAAGCGATAGAATATCCTCTTTGGGAATCTTTGAAATTCCAAACAAATCGCTTTCACATGCCCTAGTAGCTCAATTGATATGGTATTTTGTAGAAGGTGTTCGTTTTCGAGTGAACGAATACCCTTTTTCTGTTAAGTCAGATTGTGACTGCTATCATGTCCCGATGGAGAATGAAAATCTAACGTTTTATAAAAGCAATATCAGCGGTCGATGGTGGGTTGAAGTTCCAAGAATAAATAAACAAAATAATAAAAAAGTTCAAAACACGTTATTACCCTGTACACACCAAGATTATTTGGATGCGTGCAATCAAATAACACCAGAAAGATGGTGGAAATCTTTTCGAAGAAGTTTAATATAAAAACAACTATATTTGTGGATTGTAAAGCAGATATTTTTTATAATTTGCAAAAAAAAAGATTTTTTGAGAATTGATTACTCAATGAAGAAAATTATATATGCCCTTATAGCAATTGCAGTCATTTATGGCTGTAGTAAAAAAAGTCAGGGAGAATTGATAGGAGTAAAGGCTAAGAAGTTTTTTCCAGAAAAGCCTCTTGGTATGACTTTGGTGAAAGGAAGCTCATATATTATGGGAATGTCTGATTATGACATTGCTCAAATTCAAAATGCACCTCCAAAAACAGTTACGGTTCGTTCGTTTTATATGGATGAGACAGAAATTACCAATGGAGAATACAGGCAGTTTGTGAACTGGGTTCGAGATTCTGTAGCGCGAGATATGTTGGCAAAAAAAGCCATTGAGGAATTGCCTTATCAAAAGCTTCCGACCGAAGAGCAATTGGACGACGATAACAGTATCTTTCAATACTTTCCTAAGTACGACCCAGAAAACACGGATATAGCCGATGAAGAGAAAAGCGGCTACCAACTCTATCAAGAAGAAGGGGACGAATTGGATTATGAGGGTGATGAAAAAAATTATTCACTAAACTTAGACATAGATTTAATTTGGGATCGAGAAGAGTATCCTGATTTGGCCTATGCTCAAATTATGGAAGACAGTATTTTCCTTCCAAAAGATCAGTGGTACAATGGTCAAAGAACGATCAATACCAAAATCCTAAAATACCGATACCATTGGTTCAATTCTGAAAAGTTTAGAAAAGCACTTTTGAGACCTTCTTTTCGCGATTCTTCTAAAAAATTCAATACTCGAAAGCAATTTTTTAAGGAGGAGGTTCTTAAAATTTATCCGGATACTACTGTTTGGATTAAAGATTTCTCATACAGTTATAATGAGCCCATGCACAATGATTATTTTTGGCACAGGGCGTTTTCAGATTATCCGGTAGTGGGTGTTTCTTGGCATCAGGCCAAGGCATTTGCTCACTGGAGAACCAAATACAAGAATGATTATAACAAATCACGAAAAAATAAACCTTCGGTATCCAACTTCAGGTTGCCAACTGAAGCCGAGTGGGAATATGCTGCACGAGGTGGTTTGCAATCGGCTACATACCCTTGGGGAGGGCCATACATTGTTAATGACAGAGGTTGTTTCTTAGCAAATTTCAAACCCAATCGTGGAGATTACGCGGCCGATATGGCTCTGTATACTGTTGAGGCGAAATCCTACGAACCCAATGATTATGGGTTGTATAATATGGCAGGAAATGTTGCAGAATGGACAGAATCTGCTTACGACAAAGGTTCGTATGAGTTTGTTTCATCGATGAATCCCAATTTATCCTCGGTTAAAAACAATCGAAAGGTAGTTCGGGGGGGATCATGGAAAGACGTCGCCTATTTTTTAAGAGTTTCTTCTCGAGATTTGGAGTATGCTGATTCCTCAAGAAGTTATATAGGATTTAGAACAGTTCAAGATTATTTGGGCAGTGATGAGAGTCAAATAAACATTAGATAACAATTAATTAAACCATTAATAATATGAGTGCAAAAAAATTTCCAATTCCAGAAAAATATATTGAACTACTCTTCGGAGTGGGAGCTTCAGTAGTAATTATCGGTGCTTTGATGAAAATCACACACTTTAATTCTGAATTTATTTCAGGAAACTCTATGCTAACGATTGGTTTGGTAACAGAAGCTGTTATTTTTCTTGTTGCAGGTGTTCGAGGATATTTCCTAACTGCCGAAGATTCAAGTCCAGCGAAAGAAGGGGGAGCTATTGCTAACATTGCTTCAGAAACAGAAGCCCTTAAAGCGGCTTTTATTGAAACTACAGCGGGATTGAATGATTTAAAACTAAATGTAAAAAGAGCTTCTGATTCTGCGGGAGAATTAAAATCTACGGATGAGATTTCTCAAAACATTACGGTTTACAATACCGCTTTGGTAGAAGCCTCTTCCAAACTCCAGCAATTATCTGACCTTTACAACGATGTCCATAACAGTTTTAAGGGACAACCAGGAGTCAACAAAGCATTGGAGTCGAGCTCTCAAGATCTTCAAGTAGAACTTTCCAAAATGAAAGAAAGCGTTGAGGAATTGAACGCTAAATATGCAGCAGTTTTACAAGCAATGAATAAATAATTCTATGGCAGCAGGTAAACAAGATTCGCGTCAGAAAATGATCAACATGATGTACCTCGTGTTCATCGCCATGCTTGCTCTCAATATTGGGAAAGAGGTTTTGGCAACACTAGGGGTTTTGAATGTTGATTTAGAAAAATCAGTAGTGGAGTTTTCGAGTTCAAATGATTTAAATTACAAAACATTTGAACAAAATAAATCGAATAATTATTATGCGGTTGCTTCTTCAATAACTCCCAAGTTAAAAGTAGTTGCAGATGATTATTTTAATTATTTGAAATCTATCAAAGACTATTTAATTTCTAAAGGAGATAATAATTATAAAATTTCAAGGACCCACAAGGTTACCGGTGAAAAAGATACCATTGTAGATTATCAAATCATGGATAAGTCCCAAGATTTGGACGAACTCTTTTTCACTCCTCAAGGATCGACTGAGAAAGGGGAAGAGTTTACTTCTAAATATCAGAATTTTCCCAATGAAATTATATCTCTTCTTGATAGTCTAACTAGTTTAGACAATGCTAGAGATGCAAAAGACGAATATGTTGATTTCGATTTTTCTTCTATTCGGAACCTAGTAACTACTAGATTTAATTTCTCCGAATATGTAACCAATAGAGATGGAGCAGAGCAACCCTTTTTGGAATATCACTACAAAGGATTTCCTAAGATTGCATCTTTGGCTAAAATATCAAAAATGCAATCCGATATTCGTTATGTGGAAAACAAACTGTTGAACCTTATACGTTCTAGTATTGCAGACCGTGAAGGGGGATTAAACACATATCAAACGCTATTAGAAACTACCAAATCGTCCTATTATACTGGAGAAAGAGTAGATGCTGCGGTTGTAATGGGGAAAAAAGACTCAAGCTTTGAAGCCGAAAGGGTAGAATTGAGTGTAAACGGTAAGCCGCTTTTATCTTCCGAATACAAACTTGAAAACGGAAAAGTAGTTTTAAATAAAAAGTTTTCCTCACCCGGTATATACAAATTGGAAGGAGAATTGAAATTTTTGAAAAATGACGAATTACAATCCGTTGCTGTAAACCAAGAATTTTCAGTCATTAATAGACCCAATATGGCTGTTATTTCTGCAGTCAACAACAATGTGTTGTACAAAGTATTACCCAATCCACTTTCAGTTTCCATTCCAGGAGTTCCGAGCAACTCACTTAGAGTATCATCAAATGTAGGGAGTGTTAACAAAAAAGGGAATTTATTTGAAATTTCGATTCCTTTTGAAGCGAAAAGCAAAAAAGTTAAAATCAATGTTTCAGGTTCGCTCGATGGGAATACCATTAGCCCGCCTCCGATGGAGTTTTTGGTGAAATCACCTCCTCCTCCTGAAGCATCGTTAAAAGTGAACAATGACTTTTACACAGGTTCTAAGAAAGTTTTAAGAGCCTATTTAGGGCCAGGAACAGTTTCAGCCAAGTTTCCGGAATGGTTCAACTATAACTTGGAGGTATTGGTTACAGGTTTTGATGTCAAAATTGGAAATCTTCCCTCTAAAAAAGTTGATGGAAATCGAATGAGTAACAATTCTAGAGTTTTATCTGATATTAAAAATTCATCAAAAGGTACTGCTGTTTCGATCACTAATATCAAAACAGTAACTAAAATTGGAGGTAAAAATTACAAGCTTCCGAACGAAGCTAGATCTTTTGTTTTATTTATAAACTAAAATCATGAATACTTCGAATAACATAACACATACATTCAACTCATCAAGGGCAATCATTCCATTGGTTACCCTTGCTGTTTTGTTTTTCAGTTTTGTTGGTTTTTCGCAGTCGAATATTTTAAATGCCAAAGACCCATCAGAGATCGGTAAAAAAACACCCGAACAAATCGAAAACGATAACAATAAGTTTTTGGAGTATGGGTTTATTGACGATCGAGACATTCTTTGGAGTAAAATTGTTTATGAAAAAATTGACTTATCGGAGCGAATTAATTTCCCTTTACTGTATCCTACTAACGATGCATTATATAAAGACGAACGAAAGTCTCTTTGGAGAATTATTAAAGAAGCAATAATCAACGACTCTATTGCTAACGTTTACGACCCAAGTAATGATAATTTTACTACTAAAATCAGTATTGATTCGGTAAAGAATCAAATTAGCAGTAAAGAAGTTGTCAATGGACAAGTTGCAGTCAAACAGCTTGAGTCGGCAGATATTCGATCATACGACATCAAAGGTATTTGGTATTTTGATAAGCGCATGGGCGAGATGAAATACCGTTTATTGGGAATTCGACCTGTAGGTAAGGATATCAATGCTTCTGTTGACCCTGATTTGTCTGATGAAGAGCGTGAGTTGAACGAGAAAAACATTGCAAACACCCCACTTTTTTGGTTGTGGTATCCCGATATTCGCCCGCTACTTCATAGAGAAAAGGTGTTCAATGATCAAAACAACGCGTTGAGAATTACGTTTGATCAATTGCTCATCGCTCGTCGATTCAACTCAATTATTTATAAGGTTGACAACGTTCATGAGGATCGACCT
>JAURCF010000096.1 GCA_030828565.1 Flavobacteriaceae bacterium | reverse complement strand
ATCATCCGCAAAGCACCTTTTTTAAAAGGAGTATTATTCTTTTCAAAATAGCGATTTTTCACTCGATACCCAGCCTTTTTTAATTGCTTGTAAAACGCAGACAGTTTGGAATTTTGATCCACCATCATAGATACATCAATGTCGTCGTCCCAAGGAAGCAGTCTATTTTCTCTGCGAATTCCAAGCAATGTTCCTCCCTCTAGCCAGTAAGTGATTTCACAACGATCCAAAATATGAGCAATACGAGAAAGCATACGTTCCGCAATCTCCAAGTTCTTTCCCTCCAATCGAATGTTATATGCCATACCTATAGATGTTGACTCAAAAAGTGTTCTAGGGTTTGAAGATCAGTGCCTTTGGCCTGCCAATGCGTTTGAATTCCTAATGAAATAGCTGACTCACAGGCTTGGAGGTGGTGCTCAAAATATACAACCTCTTCCGCCTTTACAGACAAATGCAATAATAGCTTTTTGAAATACAAAGGATCGGTTTTGTTGGGCTGGTGTGCCAGGCTAAAAACAGGATAAGGCATGTTGACAATACCAAACTTCACTTTTTCTTCCTCGTTAGCATTGGTCACAATTATTTTTGGAGTCTCAAAACTATCCAATAGCGAAACCAACCGGGTGTTGATTCCCGTTTCGGTAACCAACGTATTCCAAGCATCCACTAAAATATATTTGACAGCCATTTTTTATTTAAGCCGAAACGTTATATTCTCTCAGGGCATCGTTCAGTGACGTCTTTTTGTTGGTGCTTTCTTTTCGAGTACCGATTATTAAGGCACAAGGAACTTGAAAATCACCTGCCTTGAATGTTTTGGTGTAGCTACCCGGAATTACAACGGATCGCGGAGGAACACACCCTTTGATTTCAATGGGTTTATCACCCGTTACGTCAATGATTTTAGTAGAACCCGTAAGAACTACATTAGCCCCCAACACTGCCTCTTCTCCAACACGAACTCCTTCAACTACTATACAGCGTGAACCAATAAAGGCATTGTCTCCAATGATAACAGGAGCGGCTTGTAAGGGTTCCAAAACGCCACCAATTCCCACACCGCCACTAAGATGTACATTTTTTCCAATTTGAGCACAGCTTCCTACGGTTGCCCACGTATCCACCATAGTTCCTTCGTCAACATAGGCCCCGATATTAACATAACTAGGCATAAGAATAACTCCTTTTGAAATATAAGCACCGTGACGCGCTACTGCATGAGGAACAACACGAATTCCCTTTTCGGCATAGTTTCTTTTTAAAGGAATTTTGTCATGAAATTCCATGGGTCCAGCTTCGATAGTTTCCATTTTTTGAATAGGAAAATATAGCACTACGGCTTTTTTTACCCACTCATTGACTTTCCAACCATCGGCAGTCGGTTCGGCTACGCGGAGTTTTCCTTCGTCCAATTCTGATATAACAGAACGAATTGCAGTTTGTGTTTCTTGAGTTTTTAGAAGTTCGCGGTTGTCCCAAGCGGCTTCTATGCTAGTTTGTAATGATGACATTCGAAATATTTTTTGTCAAAGATACTGTCTTCCTTCAAATAACGGAATGGAATATAGAAATGTAACAATTTAAATCTTATTTTTGTAACACTATGGGGCAAATCCTAGCAATTGATTTTGGACATAAACGATGTGGAATAGCAATTACGGACCCGATGCAGTTGATAGCTTCTGGACTAACAACAGTTCCCACACATGAAGTCGAGGACTTTTTGAAAGCCTATGTCTCTAAAGAAAAAGTGGCGGGTTTTGTGGTAGGAAAACCCTATCAAATGAATTTTCAAGATTCTGAAAGTGAACAATATATTGGGTCTTTTTTAGAACGACTGAACCATTTGTTTCCCCAAATTGCTGTCACTAGAGTGGATGAACGCTTTACCTCTAAAATGGCTAAACAATCGCTTATTGATAGTGGTGCAAAAAAAAAGGTTCGAAAACAAAAAGAAGTAATTGATGAAATTAGCGCAACCCTAATTTTACAAACCTATCTAGACCAACAAAAAAACACCTTATAAATGATTCTACCCATAGTCGCATACGGAGATCCCGTTCTTAGAGCCACAACAAAAGATATTGACACTCATTATCCCAATTTAGAATCGATCATTGACGATATGTGGGAGACTATGTATGCTGCACAAGGCGTTGGATTAGCAGCACCTCAAGTAGGATTGCCCATTCGATTGTTTTTGGTAGATACACATCCTTTTGCTGCTGATTCGAGTCTTGATCCTGTCGAACAGAGAGAATTGAGATCGTTTAAAAAAGTGTTTATTAATCCCGTAATTACTTCACGATTTGGCATTACAGAATCCTTCAACGAGGGATGTTTGAGTATACCTAATATTCGTGAAGATGTTGACAGATTGTTTGATATTACGATTGAGTTTTTAGATGAAAATTTTCAAAAACAAGAGTTGGAATTGAATGGAATTTTGGCTCGAGTGGTTCAACACGAATACGACCATATCGAAGGAATTTTATTTACCGATAAACTTAGCCCACTAAAAAAACGATTGATTAAAAATCGACTGGTGAATATTTCCAAAGGAAAAGTCAAAGTTGATTATCTGATGCGATTTCCATCCAAAAAAATACAATTGTAAATGACTTCGGATCGCAAAAAACAGTTAGCATCTCTCGACAAATTGCTAACTATTATGGACGAACTTCGCGAAAAGTGCCCCTGGGATCAAAAGCAAACCTTTGAAAGTCTTCGTCACCTTACGATTGAAGAAACCTATGAGCTAGGCGATGCTATTCTGGATAAAAATTTAGAAGGAATTAAGGGAGAATTGGGTGATTTGCTTCTTCATATTATTTTCTACTCCAAAATTGCAAGCGAAACCCATGATTTTGATATTTCAGATGTCGCCGAAGCAATCTCTAAAAAACTTGTTTTTCGACACCCTCATGTGTATGGAGATGTTTCTGTTGCTGATGAAGAAGCGGTTAAAAAAAACTGGGAAAAGTTAAAATTAAAAGAAGGAAAGAAAAGCGTTTTTGAGGGAGTCCCCAAAAGTTTACCGGCTCTGGTCAAAGCAAGCAGAATTCAGGACAAAGCTGCTGGTGTTGGATTTGATTGGAAAGGCATAAAAGACGTAAAAACCAAATTGGATGAGGAACTCGATGAGTTACAAAGCGAAGTAATGTCAGGCTCCTTTGATCGTCAAGAGGCTGAGTTCGGCGATGTTCTTTTTTCTATGATTAACTATGCCCGATTTCTTGGAATCAATGCTGAGGATGCTTTAGAACGCACCAATAAAAAGTTTTTGAAACGCTTTCGTTTTATGGAAAATGAAGT
>JAURCF010000064.1 GCA_030828565.1 Flavobacteriaceae bacterium | reverse complement strand
GAGATGAGATGATCAAAAGCAAAAAATTTGATACAATAGAAGGTGTCATTCCTGTTCCGTTGCACCCCAAACGGCTACGAAAAAGAGGATATAACCAAGTAAGTCGGTTTGGAAAAGCTATCGCCAACCAATTCAATGTTCCTTTTTATGAAGCAATCCTTGTAAGGCAAAAAAACACTCAAACATTGGTTCAAAAAAATAGACAGAAACGATGGAAGGCACTTTTGAATGCATTTACCGTAGAACAAAAAAAATCTATAGAAAACAAACACCTTCTTTTGGTTGATGATGTATTGACTTCAGGAGCTACCCTCGAAGCGTGTGCAGAAAAGCTACTAGAAATAAAAGGGGTTCGTATTTCAATTGCTACCATGGTCTTTGCGCAACAAATTCTTCCATAATCCTTAAAATAATTGTTATTTTGCGAATAGATCTATAGTAAAATAATGAAACACCCGTGGATACTTATTGTAATTGTGACCATGACTTTTGTGCAATGTGCCAAAAGAGGAACGCCCACTGGAGGTATTAAAGATGAGATTCCGCCCGTTTTGCTCAGATCCAACCCGCCTTTGTTGGCGACTGGATTTAACGAAAAGCGCATTCGGTTGCATTTTGATGAATACATCAAGCTCAAAGATATACGAAAACAACTTATTGTTTCTCCTCCAATCAAAGAAGGCGGATATAATGTTTTGCCGATGTCGGGAGCTTCTAAATACATTCAAATTGACATTAAAGACACTTTAGAATCCAACACAACTTATGCCTTTAACTTTGGCCAAAGTGTTGTAGATAATAACGAAGGAAATCCTTTCCCCTATCTTCGATATGTGTTTTCAACGGGAGATTATATTGACTCATTGTCTGTTTCCGGAGAAATAACCGACGCATTAAAACGGCAACCTGAATCGTTTGTGTCTGTGATGCTATTTGCTATCGACAGCGCGTATACCGATTCTGTGATTTACAAACAACCTCCCGCCTACCTTACCAACACATTGGACAGTAGTGCGACTTTTAAGATCAACAACGTAAAAGCAGGCAAGTATTTGTTGGTAGCGTTAAAAGATGTGGCTAACAATTATACGTTTGATCAAAACATTGATAAAATTGCTTTTTATCCCACTTCCATTGAATTGCCCAAAGACAGTGTGATTGGCTCCTTGGCGCTTTTTCAGGAAGAAACAAACTTTAAAGCCTCTCGCCCCTTTGTGGTTTCCAAAAACCGAATTGGTTTTGGGTTTCGAGGCAGATCCGACAGCTTAGACATCAAGCTTACCACACCGATGACCGACGATTTTGAATCTGTTCTAACAGCAGACGAAAAGTCAGATACGCTCTATTATTGGTTTCGAGATATTAAAAATGACTCTTTGGTTTTTAATGTAAATAAAAAAGATTACACCCTAAAATTGAATGTTAAAGAATCGGATTCTTTGACCCTTTCTGTTTCTCCAAAGGGAACTTTACCGCTTTCTGAATCGCTTTTTATAAAGTCAAACACGCCTTTGGTGGCAAAAAATGATAGTCTGATTTCTGTTGTAAACCAAGATTCCATTCCGGTTGCGTTTGCAACCAAGTTGTTGGAAAATCATTTGGATTTGAAATTTGATTTTGAAGTTGTACCCAACGAAAAATATCGAATTCAACTTTTACCCAACGCCATTACCGATTTTTTTGGAAGTGTTAATGACACACTTCAGTTTGGAATATCAACAAAGAGTCGAGCCGATTATGGAGCCATTCGTTTGCGCGTTGGAAATGTTCCTTCCTTTCCTTTTATTATTCAATTAACCAACGAAAAAGAAGAAGTCATACGAGAACAAATTGTTGAAGTAGAACAGGGAGAATACAGCTTTGAGAATTTGACTCCCTCAACCTACTATGTTCGAGTCATCATTGACACCAACAACAATGGAAGGTGGGATACGGGCAGTTTTTTATCTCGAACCTTTTCCGAACCGGTGTACCACTATGCACCCTTATTGGATGTGCGCGCCAATTGGGATTTACAGGAAACCTTTATTCTAAACTAAACGCATCCCTATCTTCTAAAAACGGAAGTTTTTTTCGAAGGTGATACAATGCCGATTTGTCAATCGAAACCACCCCGACTTCTTGACTCGGATCCAACAACAACGCTTCATTTCCTAGGGCGTCGTACACAGCAGAATGCCCTGGGTATTCGAGTTGATGATGGTCTGTCCCAATGCGATTCACTCCAATTGCATATGCCATATTTTCGATAGCACGGGCTTGAAGCAATGTATTCCAAGCCTGTATGCGTGCTTTGGGCCAATTGGCAACGACCAAAAGCAAATCGTAGTCGTCTGTGTTGCGAGCCCAAACTGGAAATCGCAAATCGTAGCATATCATGGGGCAAATGCGCCAGCCTTTATACTCAATACAAACCTTTTGCGTTCCTGCCTGATACACATTTCCCTCTCCTGAGGGCGTATAAGGGTGTTTTTTGTCGTAAAAATCAATTGCTCCGTTGGGCTGCACCATCACAAACCGATTGAAAAAATTCGATTCTTCTTGAATGACAATACTTCCCGCAATGGCAGTTTGGTATGTAGCGGCGGTTTGTAGCATCCAACCTATAGTAGGCCCATCCATGGGTTCCGCCACCTCATGGGGTTGCATGGTAAATCCTGTTGAGAAAAGCTCGGGCAATACCCAAAGATCAATGGATTTGGGATATTCACTAATCTGTTTTTCAATGTATTGAAGATTGAATGGAGGATTGTGCCAACGAATGTTGGGCTGCAATAAACCAATATGAAGTTCCGAATTCATGCTTGAAAGATACTCATTTTGGATTGTTTTTAAAATGTATTACCTTTGATTAAAACCCCAAATTTGCACTTCACTATGAGTGATTTCAAAAAACGTATTTTAACAATTTTAATTAATTGGACCGCTGTATTGATGGTGATTCCCAACTATCATTTAAGAAGCTATTTAAATAGAATTACCGGATTTTATAATGTTTAAAAACCAATCCATGAAATATATTATGATCCTACTTGGAGCACTTTTAGCTGTCATGCTATTCGCTTACTTAACCCTCAAAATGGAGTACAACAAGCAAAGTACAGACAAGGAAGTCGTTCAGAAAACGAGGGTTGTAGTATGATCAAGTGCTGGTAGTAAAAAGTTTTGTGGACACCTACCCCTTCAAACTAGCAGAAAGGTATTCGCGATTCATACGCGCAATGTTTTCCAAGGAAATACCTTTGGGACATTCTACCTCACAAGCTCCGGTATTGGTGCAATTTCCAAAGCCTTCCAAATCCATTTGAGCCACCATATTTTGCACTCGTTGAGTTGCTTCTACTTTTCCTTGAGGAAGCAAAGCATATTGCGATACTTTAGCTCCAACAAACAGCATAGCTGACGAGTTTTTACAAGTCGCTACACAAGCTCCGCATCCAATACAAGCCGCCGCATCAAAAGCGAGATCTGCTTTATTTTTTTCAATAGGAATGGCGTTGGCATCTTGGGTATTTCCAGAGGTATTCACCGAAACAAAACCGCCTGCTTGTTGGATACGATCAAATGAAGATCGGTCTACAACCAAATCGCGGATCACAGGAAAAGCTTTGGCACGAAAAGGCTCAATAGTAATGGTGTCTCCGTCTTTGAATTTTCGCATATGCAATTGACAAGTCGTAACATTTCGGTCAGGGCCGTGAGCTTCTCCGTTAATAAACATCGAGCACATCCCGCAAATTCCTTCCCGACAATCGTGGTCAAAAGCAACGGGTTCTTCATTGCGAAGAATGAGCATATTGTTTAACGCATCAATCATTTCTAAGAAAGACATGTCCGGTGAAATATTGTCGATTGGGTAGGTTACCATACTACCTTTTTCTGTGGCATTTTTTTGTCGCCAAATTTTAAGAGTCAACTTCATAACTACTTGTAAGATCTAGTTTTCAATTCAATATTATCATACGTCAGCTCTTCTTTGTGAAGAACAGCATCGCTGGGTTTTCCTTTGTATTCCCATGCCGAAACAAAGGTGTAGTTTTTATCATCTCGAAGCGCTTCGCCTTCGGGTGTTTGGGATTCTTCTCGGAAATGACCGCCACAGGATTCAAAACGATCCAAGGCATCTTTGGCAAACAACTCTCCCAATTCCAAAAAGTCGGCTACGCGTCCTGCTTTTGCAAGTTCTTCATTGAAGGAGTCTGCCGTTCCAGGTACGCGAACGTTTTTATAAAAATCATCGCGCAATTCTTGAATTTCTTTGATTGCAGATTTCAAATCTTTTTCGTTTCGAGACATCCCGCATTTATTCCACATAATTTTTCCCAATTTTTTGTGGTAATAATCCACAGGATGGGTTCCATTGGCATTTAAAAATGCATTGAGTTGATCTCTAACTTCTTTTTCGGCTTGTTCAAATTCTGAAGTATCTGTAGAAATGGGCCCTGTACGGATATCATCCGAAAGATAGTCTCCAATGGTGTAGGGCAATACAAAATATCCGTCTGCCAGTCCTTGCATCAATGCAGAAGCTCCGAGTCGGTTGGCTCCGTGGTCAGAAAAATTCGCCTCGCCAATTGCAAAGCATCCTGGAATGGTAGTCATTAGGTTGTAATCCACCCAAACACCACCCATGGTATAGTGGACTGCAGGGTAAATCATCATGGGTGTTTCGTATGGATTTTGATCTATGATTTTTTCATACATCTGGAACAAGTTTCCATACTTGCTTTTTATGATGTCTTTTCCAAGTTTTTCAATCAACGATGCATCATCTTCATCAAGTCCTTTGACATGTGCTTGTTCTTTTCCGTAGCGAGTAATTGCATCTGCAAAATCTAAATATACTGCTTCGCCAGTCGCATTGACTCCAAAACCTGCATCGCAGCGCTCTTTGGCCGCTCTTGAAGCCACGTCACGAGGCACTAAGTTTCCAAAAGCAGGATACCGTCTTTCAAGGAAATAATCTCGCTGATCTTCAGGCAATTCTGTGGGTTTGAGCTTACCTTCACGAATTGCTAGAGCATCTTTTTCGTTTTTAGGCACCCAAATTCTTCCGTCGTTTCGCAAAGACTCAGACATGAGTGTCAATTTGGACTGATCTTCTCCTGAAACAGGAATACAAGTTGGGTGAATTTGTGTAAAACAAGGATTGGCAAAATAAGCGCCTTTTTTATGAATTTTCCAAGCTGCAGAAACATTGCTTCCCATGGCGTTGGTCGATAAGAAAAATACATTTCCGTAACCCCCCGAAGCGATAACAACCGCATGAGCCGAATGTCGTTCGATTTCACCCGTTACCAAGTTTCGAGCGATAATTCCACGGGCTTTTCCGTCCACCTTTACAATGTCAAGCATTTCGTGACGGTTGTACATTTTTATTTTTCCTCGACCAATTTGTCGGTTCATAGCCGAATAGGCTCCCAACAACAATTGTTGACCGGTTTGGCCTTTGGCATAAAAAGTTCGAGAAACCAAGACACCTCCAAAAGATCGGTTGTTTAATAATCCTCCATAATCACGTGCAAAGGGAACTCCCTGAGCTACACATTGATCGATAATATTTGCAGAAACCTCAGCCAAACGATATACATTGGCTTCACGCGAACGGTAGTCACCTCCCTTAACGGTATCGTAAAAAAGTCGGTAAATAGAATCTCCGTCGCCTTGGTAGTTTTTCGCAGCATTGATTCCTCCTTGTGCTGCAATAGAATGCGCTCTTCTTGGGGAATCTTGAAAACAAAATGATTTTACATTGTATCCCAACTCAGCCAATGTGGCCGCTGCCGATCCTCCTGACAAACCTGTTCCTACAACGATTACGTCAATGGATCTTTTGTTAGCAGGGTTAACAAGGTCAATGTTGTTCTTATGTTGTGTCCACTTATCTGCCAGTGGTCCTTCGGGTATTTTTGAATCTAGAACTGCCATCTGATTATAAAGTGTTTAAATGATGAAACAAAGCAATAAAAGCAAATCCTAGTGGAACAATGATTGCGTAGGCTGTTCCAAAAGATTTTAGGCATCGGGTGTATTTGTTGTTGGCTCCTACCGATTGAAAGGAAGATGAAAACCCATGAAGCAAATGCAAGGATAAAAACACAAAGGATAGGACATACAATCCTACTCGGATAGGGTCGTGGAATTTATGAACCAATTCCTCGTAATATCGTGATGGGTCTTCAGGTAAAAATTCCACATATTTATAGGTGATTTCTGGCACCCAAAAATCGTAGAAATGTAAAATTAAAAACAGCAACACAACGCCTCCAGAATAAATCATATTTCGAGACATCCAACTGGAGTTGGTGTTGCCTTTGAACTGAACATACCCTACAGATCGTGCTTTACGGTTTTGCATTTCAAGAGCAAAACCCATCACAAAATGGAAGATGACTCCAAAAATTAAGACCGGTTGTAGTGCGAATTGAACCAATGGATTGGATCCCATAAAATGAGAAATCTCATTGAACATAGCTTCACTAAAAACAGAAGTGATGTTGATTAGAAAATGTTGTAATAAAAAAACCATTAGGAATAACCCTGACAATGCCATGGCTATTTTTCTGGCAATCGAACTGGATAGTAGGCGGCTCATGAAAGTGATTTAAATTTATACAAAATTAAGCCCTAAAGTATTAATACCCAAAAAAAAAGGGGTAAATACGTGTTGACTTTTAGATTCTTTTATTCTCTCCGTTTTTTGTTTAAAAGATGTTGTTAAAACACTCCATATTTAGGTAAAGTTTTAAACAAAGCAACTTGTAGTACTAGAAAAAAACTTATTTTTGATACAAATAAATTATTATGAAATACGATCCCATTCCTTCCGAACTTTTTGTGAAAAACCGAAACAATTTTATGGATCGAATGATTCCAAAGAGTCTAGCCGTTTTTAATTCCAACGATATTTACCCAATTAGCGCTGATAGCACCTTGCCTTTTGAGCAACATCGTGATATATTTTATTTGAGCGGAGTGGATCAAGAAGAAAGTGTTTTGGTGTTGTTTCCAGATGCTAAAAATCCTGTACACCGAGAAATTCTTTTTTTAAAAGAAACCAACGAGCATATTGCTGTTTGGGAAGGCGCCAAACTGACTAAAAAACAAGCAACTGCTGTTTCTGGAGTTCAAACCGTTTACTGGCTTGATCAATTAGAATCGGTGTTTTTTGAGCTAATGAGTCAGTGCAACAATGTTTATGTAAACACCAATGAACACTACAGACAATCCGTAGAAACCGAAACTCGAGAGGATCGGTTTACCAAATGGTGGAAAGAAAAATACCCTTCTCATACTCCACAGCGAAGCAATCCAATTTTGCAGCATCTTCGGTCTATTAAAGATCCTATTGAAATTGATTTGATTCAGCAAGCGTGTACTATTACAGAAAAAGGATTTCGAAGAATTTTGGGATTTGTTAAGCCCGGAGTTTGGGAATACGAAATTGAAGCAGAATTTGCTCACGAATTTCTTCGCAATCGTTCTCGAAGATTTGCCTATACCCCTATTATTGCGTCTGGCAAAAATGCCAACGTTTTGCACTACGTCGAAAACAACCAGCAATGTCAAAAAGGAGATTTGTTACTTCTTGATGTGGGGGCAGAATACGCTAATTATTCCAGTGACATGACCCGAACCGTTCCGGTTTCAGGAACTTTTACCAAACGACAAAAAGAAGTGTATAATGCGGTTTTGAAAGTCAAAAACGAAGCCACAAAACTATTGACACCAGGAACGTTGTGGAAAGAGTTTCATGTTGAAGTTGGAAAATTAATGACTGCTGAACTGCTCCAATTAGGGCTTCTTACCAAGGCAGATATTCAGATGGAAACCTACAAAAAACCTGCCTATAAAAAATACTTCATGCATGGAACTTCTCATCACATGGGGCTTGATACTCATGACTACGGCTT
>JAURCF010000024.1 GCA_030828565.1 Flavobacteriaceae bacterium | reverse complement strand
GTCAATGATTTAAACTTTGTAGACAACCCAGAAGATTTGGGGTTTGTTGTGGAGCAAATCGATGGGCAATTGAACGGACTTTTTTAAAACTGTCCTCAAAAAAAATCTCAATACATTTTTGCTGTCACAAAATCAATCGAACTGACATCCGATTGTCACATCGAGCCTTGCCACCTCAGGCAGGCTTGGATGAGGATCAGCATGACAGGGTTTATGACTTTGACACTGCCTTATCGACAGAGAAATGATTTTTAAATAAAAAAATTATTACATTTGAATGACCTATAAACCTAAATCACATGAAGCCTGCTTTCTACATTCACTAATTTCCCGACAGATTGAACGAGTATGTTTCGTGTGATTGTTTGATGGCAAAACACACAAATCCCAAGAAAAAAATCATTCTCTATTTATTAATAATCTAAAATCTCATGAAAAAAACAATTCAGACCTTATTTTTAATTGCAGCATTAACCACAATACTTGCCTCTTGTGATAAAGTGGAAGAAGCCACCACTATCAGTATTGACAGTTCAGAAAAAATAGCTTTTACGATTGCCTTAAATCCAGGGCAATCCATAGACGAATCTATGACCTACGATTTGTTGGACAATACGGAAATAAAAGACTATTTAGACAAATTAAAAGGCGTTGAAGTAACCAAGGTATATTAAGTTTTAACCAGTTTTAGTAGCTCAACGCAAACCACAGGCAGCATTTCATTTACATTGAATAGTGAGGCGTTTGGTCCGTTTGAACATAACTTTATAGAAGATGTAAATAACACCAAGGAAACTACACTAGATAGCGACAAGTTAAACACAGTTTCTAGTGCGCTTTTTACTAGTAAAAAGTTGTCGATTTCTATCAAAGGAAGCCACAGTATTCCCTCTACGGAAACCAACTCGGAACAACTGGGAATTGATCTTTATTTAAAGCTTAAGTTTTCAGCATCACCGCTTTAATTCTATCGAGAAACACTGGTAATGATTAAAAACAAAAAAGCCGCAATAATGCGGCTTTTTTTATGTTGTGGTATGTTGTTTTACAACTCCGATACAATGGCATCAATTTTTTCTTGTACTTCTTTTTCAGAGCCTTCAATCGTCTGGGTAGTAGTAACAACTTCGCCGTTTTTTGTAGTAACAGCAACAACGGTAGCCTCTACATTTTCTTGATCGTCACTAGCAGTTATAACTTCGACTCTAATTTCTTTGGTTACTTCTTGAGAAGCTGTGTCATGAACTGCATGTCCACCCAAAATAGGAGCTACCACAAGCCCAATCAAACAAGTGAGTTTAATAAGAATGTTCATTGAAGGGCCTGAAGTATCTTTGAACGGATCTCCAACGGTATCACCCGTAACTGCTGCCTTGTGAGCCTCAGAACCTTTGTAGGTCATTTCACCATTAATTTCAACACCCGCTTCGAATGATTTTTTAGCATTGTCCCAAGCACCTCCTGCATTGTTTTGGAAAATAGCCCATAAAACACCGCTGACAGTAACTCCAGCCATGTAGCCTCCTAGCATTTCAGCAATGGCAATATTATCCATTCCAAATGCCATCGGCACAAAGGCAATGATTAATGGAAAACCAATAGTCAGCAATCCAGGCAAAATCATTTCTTTTAAAGACGCTTCTGTAGAAATCGCAACACATTTGTCGTATTCCGGTTTTCCTGATCCTTCCATTATTCCTGGAATGTCTTTAAACTGTCGACGTACCTCGTGTACCATTTCCATGGCAGCTTTCCCAACAGCGTTCATAGCCAGTGCAGAAAATACAACGGGCACCATTCCACCAACAAACAACATGGCTAAAACGGGTGCTTTGAAAATATTTATACCATCAATTCCAGTAAAGGTTACGTAGGCCGCAAACAACGCCAATGATGTTAAAGCTGCAGAGGCAATTGCAAATCCTTTTCCAGTGGCTGCTGTTGTGTTTCCAACAGAATCTAAAATATCCGTACGCTCACGAACAATAGGTTCTTGTTCGCTCATTTCAGCAATCCCTCCAGCATTGTCAGAGATAGGTCCAAAAGCATCAATAGCCAATTGCATTGCTGTTGTTGCCATCATCGCAGATGCTGAAAGCGCTACTCCGTAAAAACCAGCAAAGGCATATGAAGCCCAAATAGCAGCGGCAAACAACAAAACAGAGGGAAAGGTTGAAATCATTCCGGTTGCCAAACCAGCAATTATATTAGTTCCTGCTCCTGTACTGGATTGTTGAACAATTTTGAGGGTGGGTGCTTTTCCCAATCCTGTATAATATTCGGTTACTGAAGAAATTACTGCTCCTACTAAGAGTCCAACTAAGGTGGCATAGAATACACGCATGGAAGAAATTTCAATCAATCCTTCTCCGAAGAAATCCATCTTCATAGTTTCTGGCAACATCCAGTTACAAAGACCAAAACAAGTCAAAGCAACCAAAATAATAGATGTCCAGTTTCCAACATTAAGGGCTCCCATTACTTGGGATTCCTTGGCGTCGTTATTTTTAATTTTTACAAGAGTCGTTCCAATAGCTGAAATAATAATTCCTGCTCCAGCAATCGCCATTGGCAATAGAATTGGTCCTATTCCTCCGAAAGCGTCCGAAATACTTCCTCCCATATCTTGAATTACATAGTTCCCAAGAACCATGGCTGCCAACACAGTAGCTACATAAGATCCAAACAAATCGGCTCCCATTCCTGCAACATCACCAACGTTATCTCCCACGTTATCAGCGATTGTAGCTGGATTTCGAGGGTCGTCTTCAGGAATACCGGCCTCAACTTTTCCAACCAAGTCGGCGCCCACATCGGCAGCTTTGGTATAAATACCTCCGCCAACACGCGCAAACAATGCAATGGATTCTGCACCTAATGAAAAGCCTGCTAGGGTTTCTAAAACGATAGTCATATCCAGAGTATTGGTCCACACACCTCCCATAAATACATTATAGAAAATAAGGAAGAATAAAGTAAGCCCTAATACTGCAAGTCCTGCAACTCCCAATCCCATAACAGTGCCACCTCCAAAAGAAATTTTAAGAGCATTGGGTAGGCTAGTTTTTGCAGCTTGTGTAGTTCTTACGTTTGTTTTTGTTGCTATTTTCATACCAATATTTCCAGCAAAAGCAGAAAACACAGCTCCAAATGCAAATGCAATGACAATCAAATAGCTTGTTGTTTCAACGACACTAGCAACAACAGCCAATAAAACACTTACTATAATTACAAAAATTGAGAGTAATTTGTATTCGGCTTTCAGAAAGGCTTGTGCTCCTTCATAAATATGGTCTGAAATTTCTTTCATCTTACCATCTCCAGCATCTTGCTTCATTACCCAAGATTGTTTGAAAACCATATAAGCTAAACCTAATAAGGCCATAAGTATTGGCATATAAATCATCATTGATTCCATATTTTTTATTTAATAATTTGCGACTGCGAAAGTATAAAAAAATACACTAATATCGAAGCATTCTCTTTAATTTATACCTCACTTTTTTGAATGTATCTTTTTGAAAAGAAAACAGCCAATAGTCATTAAATCAGGAGATTGATAAAATACCCTAGGTTTTTGAAAGTATTTGGAATGGAATATTTGCAACTGTAGTATGGTATACAAAAGTATATTTCTACAATACTTTTTTAACAGCCTTAACCACATCGTTACTGTTAGGTAGCCATTCTTCTAACAAAACAGGAGAATAAGGAGCAGGCGTGTCGGCTGTATTGATCTTTTGGATGGGCGCATCTAGATAATCAAAAATTTGATTTTGCACTTGATACGTTATTTCAGTTGAAATGTTTCCAAAAGGCCATGATTCTTCAAGAATCACCAATCGATTGGTTTTTTTAACCGATTCAAAGATGGTATTCACGTCGAGCGGACGAATGGTTCTCAAATCTATAACTTCGCATGAAATACCCTCTTTTTGGAGAGCATCAGCTGCTTTGAATGCTTCCTTCAAAATTTTTCCAAACGAAACAATGGTTACATCAGATCCAACACGCTTTACATCGGCAACACCAATAGGAAGAACATATTCCCCCTCTGGAACCTCGCCTTTGTCTCCATACATTTGCTCAGACTCCATAAAAATTACGGGGTCATCATCGCGAATTGCTGCTTTGAGCAATCCTTTTGCGTCGTATGGGTTTGAAGGAACTACTACTTTAAGACCTGGACAATTGGCATACCAACTTTCAAAAGCTTGGGAGTGCGTTGCCCCTAACTGACCCGCAGAAGCAGTTGGGCCTCTAAAAACGATTGGACAAGGAAATTGTCCACCCGACATTTGTCTGATCTTGGCTGCATTGTTGATAATTTGATCAATACCCACTAATGCAAAATTAAACGTCATAAATTCAATGATAGGTCGATTTCCTGTCATTGTAGATCCTACACCGATTCCTGAAAATCCTAATTCGGAAATGGGAGTGTCTATAACGCGTTTTTCCCCAAACTCATCCAACATGCCTTTGGAAGCTTTGTAAGCACCGTTGTACTCTGCAACTTCTTCACCCATCAAATAAATGCTTGGGTCTTGTCGCATTTCCTCAGACATCGCTTCACAAATAGCTTCTCTAAATTGTACCGTTCTCATAATTTGGCGTTCTTTTATTGTTGGTGCAAAAATAGGAATAAATGATTCACTACTCCAACGAAAAAAGTGAAAAAAAATACTATGCATGCATAATAAATGCAATCAAATTGCTTAACTTTGTTATCTAAACATTCAACCTATGAAAATTTTAGTCTGTATTAGCCATGTTCCTGATACTACCTCAAAAATTAATTTTACTGAAAACGACTCCAAGTTTGATCAACAAGGCGTTCAATTTGTCATCAACCCCAATGATGAGTTTGGTCTTACCAGAGCTATGTGGTTTAAAGAAAAACAAGGAGCATCGGTTGATGTAATAAACGTTGGGCTTACTCAAACAGAATCCACACTCCGCAAGTGTCTTGCTATAGGTGCTGATAGTGCAATACGAATTGATGCAGAACCCCTAGACGGTATTTTCGTTGCCAAGCAAATTGCAGCTTATGTTCAAGAAAACTCTTACGATCTAATCATTGCAGGAAGAGAATCCATTGATTACAATGGGGGAATGGTTCCAGGAATGATTGCAGGTATTTTAGGGATGAATTTTGTAACCAATTGCACTCAGCTAACAATTGAAAACAACAAGGCAATCGCCGAAAGAGAAATAGATGGAGGGATAGAAACTTTGTCTTGCTCACTTCCACTAATTGTAGGGGGGCAAAAAGGACTTGTTGAAGAAAGTGATCTTCGAATACCTAATATGAGAGGAATTATGCAAGCTCGACAAAAGCCACTTACCGTTGTTCCTTCTTCTGAAGAAAAGGCTAACACAAAAATCAACACATTTTACAAGCCCCCTTCAAAAGAAGCTGTAAAATTAGTAGATGCAAACAATATTGATGAATTGATTGATTTGCTTCACAACGAAGCGAATGTATTATAACTAAAACTACCTATATGTCTATCTTAGTATATATCGAATCCAACGAAGGGACTATCAAAAAAAACGGCTACGAAGGAACTTCCTATGCCAAAGCATTGTCCGAAAAAATGAACTGTCAAGTAACCGCCCTAACAATTAATGTATCCGACGCTAGTTCATTGAAAGAGTATGGAGCCCATACAGTTTTGAAAGTAACAAATGCTGATATAAAACATTTTGAAGCAAGTGTTTACAGTAATATCATTGCGCAAGCTGCCAAAGAAGTGAATGCCTCGGTAGTAATCATAAGCAGTAGTGCTGATAGCAAATATTTAGCTCCATTGTTAGCCATAGAACTCAATGCTGGATACACATCCAATGTCACTGAGTTGCCTTCGAGCCTCACTCCTTTTACAGTCAAAAGAACTGCATTTACCAACAAAGCTTTTTGCGACACAACCCTTTCTTCAGATATTAAACTTATAGGATTATCTAACAATTCTTTTGGTGCTCACAAAAATACCGTTGAAGCTATAACCACCAATTTTGAACCTACCCTAAAGACATCATCCATTCAAGTGGATTCGGTTGAAAAAGTTGTTGGAAAAGCAACAATAGCAGACGCAGACGTCGTGGTTTCTGGAGGTCGTGGATTGAAAGGTCCTGAAAACTGGGGACTCATCGAAGAGTTAGCCGATGTTTTGGGTGCAGCGACAGCATGTTCAAAGCCCGTTTCAGATTTAGGTTGGAGACCGCATAGCGAACACGTAGGGCAAACTGGAAAGCCTGTTGCTACCAATTTGTACATTGCTATTGGAATTTCAGGGGCCATTCAGCATTTGGCAGGAATCAACGCTTCCAAAGTAAAAGTGGTAATCAACAACGATCCTGAAGCACCCTTTTTTAAAGCCGCTGATTATGGTATTGTGGGTGATGCTTTTGAAGTAGTTCCTAAACTCATCGAAAAATTAAAAGCCTTCAAAGCACAAAGCGCATAATTTGTTTTTTTGTTTTACCTTAGAAGTTTGAAATGATTTGCTAAAAAACAATATTTCATAATGAGCTTACTGCGCCTTACCATTAATAGAATTTCATACAGCCAAACTCAAAACGGAGCCTATTCCTTGATTTTGGATGAAGTAAAAGGCAATCGAAAACTACCCATCGTTATAGGAGGATTTGAAGCACAAGCTATCGCCACGGAACTTGAAAAAGAAATCCGTCCACCCCGCCCTCTAACACACGACTTGTTTAAGTCTTTCGCCAATCATTTTGACATCACTATAAAAAAAGTGATTATTCATAAGTTAGTGGAAGGTGTTTTTTATTCCAGTATTATATGTGAGCGGGATAAGATTGAAGAAATTATCGATTCCCGAACATCGGATGCTATTGCTTTAGCTCTTCGATTTGATGCACCAATATTTACCTATGAGAGTTTGTTAGAAAAGGCTGGTATTGTTTTAGACTCTAATTCAACAGTAGGGACTTCAAAAATAAGCAGAGACCCAGACAAAGAGAACCCCAACAAGCAAACGCCCGCTAGTAATTTTGAAAATTTGTCCATAAACGAATTGGAAAAATCAATTACTGAGGCTATCAAAAACGAAAATTACGAAATCGCCGCCAAACTAAGAGATGAAATTTCAAAACGAAATAGCAAATAACGAATGATTTTAAATGCAATAATTCAACAACCTGAAGGTATAATTCCAAGTATCGGGTTTACAATAGAAGGGTTGATTCGAGGAGGAATTGGGATGGTTTTTGTAATTGTATTGGCTTTTTTGTTTAGCTCCAATAGAAAGGCTATTTCTTGGAAAACGGTGGGCATTGGATTGGGAATTCAATTGTTATTGGCTTTTGGTATTCTTCGTATATCCTTTATTCAAAAAGCATTTGAATGGGTTGGAAATATTTTTATAAGTATTTTAGATTTTACCAATGCGGGCAGTACTTTTTTGTTTGGTAACCTAATGAATAGTGAAACTTATGGGTTTATTTTTGTGTTTCAAATATTACCCACCATCATTTTCTTTTCGGCCCTAACTTCCCTTTTTTTCTATCTAGGAATCATTCAGTTTGTTGTTAAAGTTTTAGCCAAATTAATGACGCGTTTGTTGAACATTTCGGGAGCTGAAAGTTTATCCGTTATTGGAAATATATTTCTAGGACAAACAGAAGCACCATTAATGATTAAGGCATATTTAGAAAAAATGAATCGTTCCGAAATATTATTGGTAATGATCGGCGGAATGGCAACAGTTGCTGGTGGGGTATTAGCTGCTTATATTGGATTTTTGGGCGGCGATGATCCTGTTTTACGATTGCAATTTGCAAAACATCTATTGGCAGCTTCCGTTATGGCGGCACCCGGTGCAATTGTTATTTCTAAAATTTTGTACCCACAAACAGAAAAAATAAATACAAATGTTTCCGTATCGTTGGACAAGATCGGCTCGAACGTATTGGATGCGATTGCAAATGGCACCTCTGAAGGAATCAAACTGGCTGCTAATATTGGAGCCATGTTACTTGTGTTTGTGGCCCTAATAGCCATGCTCAATGGAATCTTTGCTTGGATCGGAGAAGTTTCAACACTCAATGCATGGATTTCTGAAAATTCGCCGTATGAAAATTTATCTTTGGAAGCCATTTTAGGAACTATTTTTGCTCCATTAATGTGGCTTATGGGAGTTCCTTCCATTGATATTCTTCCAATGGGACAGTTATTGGGAGTCAAACTGGCTGCAAGTGAATTTATTGGGTACATTCAATTGGCTGAATTAAAGAATCCGGCTAGCGCCATTCATTTTACTTACGAAAAGTCAATCATTATGGCAACATACATGCTTTGTGGATTTGCTAATTTTGCTTCTATTGGAATTCAAATCGGAGGGATTGGTTCGTTGGCTCCAGGACAGCGAAAATTGCTGTCAGAGTTTGGAATCCGAGCGCTTGTCGGAGGAACATTAGCTTCTATCATGTCGGCTGTAATTGCGGGAATGATCATTGGGTAGTTTTCGTTAATAAAGTATTGAAAAATAGTTTTGAAGAATTCAATCTGTCTCATAGATTTCTTTACTTTAGTACTTTAATTAAACAAAATTTATGAAGCAGTATTTGGACATGGTAAACCATGTTTTAGAGCATGGGGTTGACAAATCAGACCGAACAGGAACAGGAACCAAAAGTGTATTTGGATATCAAATGCGTTTTGATTTGCAAAAAGGGTTTCCAATGGTTACCACCAAAAAACTGCATTTAAAATCTATTGTTCATGAGCTTCTGTGGTTTATAAAAGGAGATACCAATATTCAATACTTAACGGAAAATGGTGTGCGAATATGGAACGAATGGGCTGATGACAACGGCGATTTGGGCCCCGTATATGGTCATCAATGGAGAAACTGGAATAGTGAAGAAATTGATCAAATAGAAGAGATCATCAAAACATTAAAAACCAATCCAGACAGTCGACGAATGCTGGTTTCGGCATGGAATCCGAGTGTACTTCCAGACACTTCTGTTTCTTTTTCTGAAAATGTAAGTCAAGGAAAAGCGGCACTTCCACCTTGTCATGCTTTTTTTCAGTTTTATGTGGCCAATGGAAAACTCTCATGCCAACTCTATCAAAGAAGTGCTGATATCTTTTTAGGAGTTCCATTTAACATTGCCTCCTACGCCCTATTTACGATGATGATGGCGCAAGTATGTGGTTACAAAGCTGGTGAGTTTATTCATACCTTTGGAGATGCTCATATTTACAGCAATCATATTGAGCAAGTCAACCTCCAACTCTCTAGAGAACCCAAACCTCTTCCCACAATGAAAATCAATCCAAACGTTAGCTCTTTGTTTGACTTTTCATTCTCGGATTTTGAACTCATCGACTATGACCCGCATCCTCATATCAAAGGGATAGTAGCTGTTTGATTTTATAAATTTTCAATGTTATTATTAGGTGTCATTTAAATTCTTTATATTTAATCAGAGAATTTGTGTGAAATGAAAAAATCTGTAGTTACTTTTTTAAGTTTATTTGGCTTCGTATTTTTATTACTGTTTGTGTTGTTTATCAACAACTTACTTTCAACTACTTCAATCGAAAAATCGAGAGAAATTCATGCAAATCATCTAAAAAATAGCCCTTTCAAAAGCCCTTTAAAATTGGGGAAAACCGATCGAATGAAGGCAGGTCTTCCTCCCAATCGTTATATGGAGCGAATGTGGGAGCTTACCATGAATCCAACATTAGGAAGACCCACTCCCGAAAAACTCTATGAGGTTCAAAAAAAATATATCAATAAGGGCAGTTACAAACTTCCTTCTATAGTCCCTGGAGAAAGTGAGGCTAACAAATGGATCGAGCGAGGACCCAACAATGTTGGTGGTCGAACTCGAGGGCTATTATTTGACCCCAATGATTCAAGCGGAAACACTGTTTTTGCAGGAGGAGTTAGCGGAGGCCTTTGGAAAAACTCAAACATTAGCGATAATAACTCTCAATGGGAGTTGTTAAATATTCCTGAAAACTTAGGCGTATCCTCTATCACTTATGACCCGAATAACACACAAATTTTTTATGTTGGTACCGGTGAATCATCCACATCTGGAGATGTTACTGGAAATGGACTTTGGAAATCTTCCGATGGGGGTCAAAATTGGGAACGTGTATTGGGGAACGATGGAATTTCTGAAGACTCTTACATTACTATAAACTCTCTAACGGTTGTTTCTCCGACTTCGGCAAACGACCTTAGATTTAACATCAGAGTTGCTTCTTTCAGCCCAACTATAGCAGATATTTTAGTAGGAAATATTGTGGAAATTGTTGACGATTCAAACACGGATAACGATAGCGGAGGCGGCTCTTTTACTGACGCATGTTCTACTATTGTTAACACTGATGAAGTGAATGGTAAAATTGCCCTAATTGACCGCGGAGATTGCACGTTTGTTCTTAAAGCAACCAACGCACAAGCCGCTGGAGCTATTGCAGTAATAATCATTGATAATGAAGAGAGTAGTAATCCTCCTGGTTTAGGGGGAGAATCTAAAGGAATTCAAATACCCGTGATTTCTGTAACTAAACAGGCGGGAAATCAATTAAGAACGCTATTATCTTCAACCGCTGTAAGTGTTTCTATCAATACTCCGGCAATTGGAGAGGGCTACAGAGTAACTCCTGGAAGAAATACTGTAAACGATGTAATTGTCAGAAACAACGAAGGCGTTTCTGAGGTATATGCAGCTGTTGGAACTGTTTATTACCCTCAAGCAAGTACAATTTTGAACGGTGATGATTATGGAATTTTTAAATCTACTGATGCAGGTGCTAGCTGGGAAAGAATCAACATTTTTACCAACAATAACTTGCAATATGTACCCAACGACCTTGAAATTGCTCCCGACAATTCGATTTGGATGGCATCCACAAGAAACGTTTTTGGGGAAAACGGAGGAACCATTTTTTCATCTTCTGATGGAATTTCTTTTTCTAAAATGCATAGTATCACAAATGGCGATCGAACTGAGATTGAATTTTCAAGCTCGAGTGAGTTATATATTCTGGTAGATGTCAATAATGAAGATACGCCTGTGAAGATTTTCAAATCTTCTGATATGCTAAGTTCTTTTCCTACAGAATTGAGCTTGCCCTCGGATGCAGACAATGGTATTCCTGATAATGATTTTACAAGAGGTCAAGGCTTTTATAATTTAACTATTGAGGTGGACCCAAACAACAATAACAATATATATGTTGGAGGGATAGATATGTTCAAATCTGAAAACGGCGGAGACTCGTGGATTCAAATTTCAAAATGGTCCAACAACAATAATTTAAGCTCATTAAGCGTACCTATTGTTCATGCCGATCAACATAGTCAGTCCATTTTGAAAGATTCGAATAAAATGATAATTGGAAATGACGGAGGAGTTTACTTTTCCAATGATGGCGGTCAGACTATCTCCTCTCGGAATAATGGGTTCAACACCACTCAGTTTTATTCGGTAGCCGTTGCTCCTTCCGCCATGTTTAATAATGGATCTTATTCTAAGACTGGAGAAGATTTATCTAGCAATTCCAACACAACAATTGAAATAGGAAACTCCGATGATGTTTTTGTTGCAGGAGCTCAAGACAATGGAAATATCTTTGTTTCCAATAACAATACTATTTCTTCGGGGATTGATGTTTCTGGTGGTGACGGTGCAATCGCTTTTTTTTCGCAAGTACCTTCAAAAAAATATATGATTACAAATTATGTTTACAATGCTGGCATTATTTTACATCTATTTAGTTCTGGGATTACTCGAGTCATCAATTCAGAAGATGATTCCAATGGTGATTTTATTAACTCATTAGCTTTGGATTCAAACTTGGACATTTTGTTTAGTAATTACTCTTCAGATAATGAACCCCGAATACGAAGGTATTCGAATTTACTTTCGAGTGTGTCAAAAAGTATTTTGACTAATGATTTGATGAATAGTGATCCAACTGCACTGACTGTTTCTCCTTTTACCACTGACTCTTCAACACTATTAGTGGGATTGGAAAACGGAAAGTTGCTCAAACTTAAAAATGCGGAAAGCACCCCTACATGGTCCGAAATTGGAGGTAATAATTTCTTAGGAAGTATTTCGGATATTGAATTTGGAAGCTCTGAAAATGAGATTTATGTTACTTTTTTTAACTATGGTGTAGAAAGTGTGTTTTACAGTTCGAATGGAGGTATAAGCTGGTCTGCAAAAGAAGGAAACCTTCCAGACATTCCTGTCAGAGCTATTTTGAGCAACCCCTATGAAAGTGATGAAGTCATTGTTGGAACGGATCTTGGAGTTTGGTACACCCAAAATTTCTCTGCCTCAAACCCTACATGGAGCCAGGCAAATAACGGAATGCGAAATGTTCGGGTTACGGATCTTGACCTAAGAGACGATTATAAGGTTTTTGCAGCTACTTACGGAAGAGGGGTGTTTTCGTCCTCATTCAAACCCACTTTTCCCTCTTTCAATATTTCAACATCTGAAACAAACATTGAAGTTTTTCAAGGACAATCCCAGTCAATTGACATAAACTATTCAACTCTTTTGGGTTATAATGAGAGTGTCACTTTGAGTGTTGCGGATTTACCTGATGATGTTGCCGCTTCTTTTACTCCGTCTTCTTCAATAGTTATAAATGGCTCAGGATCTTTTGAAGTTACATTTACAGCTGATGCTGAAGCCCAATTAGGAACGTATGAGATTGTCCTAAAAGCAGAAGGTAGCTCCGTATCTAAAAATATTCCTGTTAAAATTATAGTTCTTTCTATCGACAATGATGGAGATGGCGTTTTAAACGATCTGGATAATTGCCCTGATGTATCCAATGCTTCTCAATCCGATTTAGATAATGACTCTACCGGAGATGCATGTGACTCCAATCCTCTTGTTACAAACAACTATAGCTTAAGTGTTTCATCCGAAACTTGCAGGAGCTCCAACAATGGAAAAATTGAAGTAAATACAGAAATGGATTTGAACTACTCAGTAATTGTTACCAGTGACGTGGTAGGATTTTCGCATTCTTCTGAGTCTTTTTCAAATTCATGGTCGCTAACCGATTTGGAAAGTGGAACCTATACTGTTTGTTTTTCAGTAAGTGAAATTGAAGGTTACCAACAATGTTTTAATGTTTTCATTAGTCAACCCGAAGATTTGACCGTATTAACATCTGTAAACCCTGATAATGACACTATTGATATCGAACTGAATGGAGGGTTGAATTACTTTATAGAATTAAACGGTAAATCATTTTCTACTTCGGACTCATTAATTTCTTTAGCCCTTAGCAAAGGTCCTAACGCTATTTACATTGCTACTGATAAAGATTGTCAAGGTGTTTTTGAAGAAACGTTATTCATCTCTGAGTCCGTTCGTTTGTATCCCAATCCTATTTCTAGCTCAAGTGAATTGTGGATTGGAGGGAATGATGAAACCATTCAAATTTCTATTTTTGATTTGAATGGGAGATTAATGAGTAGTGAAAAGAGGGAAACTCCTTCAAATCGTAGAATGGGGCTTTCATTGGTTAACCATCCTAAAGGCATTTATTTTATAAAAGTTCAGGGAAAAACATTACATCAAACTGTTAAAGCTATAAAATTATGATCAGGTGTTTTTATAAATTATTATTTGTTATCATATTTACCGCGGGCTGCGGAGGAGGTGGTGACGGAGATGATGTTGCAGATGGAAACACAACGGAATCACCAAGTCCAGCATCAAGTTTGCTTTCGACTCCCCAAAATAACAATGCTTGTTTGGATGGTGAAAATGTTTCCTTTGTATGGAGTTCTTCTCAAAACACAGACAGGTATGAATTACATATTAAAAATTTAAATTCAAAAATTGTAAATTCTTACTCCACTACTGAAACCAATACAGAAGTAACCTTAGAAGTTGGAATTCCGTACTCGTGGTTTGTGAAATCTTTCTCTAACTCATCAACAAAAACAGCATCCAGCGACACATGGAAATTTTATTTAGTTGGAGATGCTAGCAGTAATTACGCTCCATTTCCAGCCGAAATTTTACTTCCTTCCTACGGATCGGAAGAATCCTCAGGTTCCATCAATTTATCATGGACTGGTAACGATCCTGATTCTGGGGATATTCTTACTTATCAAGTAATATTAGATCAAAACAATCCACCCACAACTGTTATTAAAGAAAGTACAAGTGAAACCTCTATAACCAAAGTGCTTTCTGCTGGATCATACTACTGGAAAGTAGTCACTTTGGATGATAAAGGTAGTAATTCCGATTCAGGGGTTTCCTATTTTACAGTAAATTAATAGTATCTTTGTTGCGATTTTTTAAGCCCATTTATGTTTTTTAAAAAGAAGCCAATTTCTCAAATCGATGACGATCAAATAGCTCTTGTAGAAAACGCTCAAAGGCGTATTCGACAAAAAAAAGGGCTATACAATCATTTTGTTTTTTGGATATTCACCTCTGTAGTTCTGTGGTTTGTGAACATGGTAGTAGGTGTTGGCGAAGCTGTTCTTATTTTAGACTACCCTTGGTTTGTTTCCATAATCATTCTTTGGAGTTTGCTGCTACTCTATCATGCTTTTCAGGTATTTGTTACCAAGCGTTTCATGGGAAAAGAATGGGAAAAAGAACAATTGAAAAGACTGACTGCACTTCAACAAATAAAAATTGAAAAAATTAAGCGATCCTTAGACAAAGAGGCTCAACTCATAGCAGATTCCCAGTTTCAAAGCGAACAAAGCAAACCAAAGCAATGCATAACTATTATTGCTGCCGCTGCAGCTAACAATGCATTGGGGAAAGACAATAATCTGATTTGGCACTTGTCAAATGACCTGAAAAGATTCAAACAACTGACCAAAGGACATCATGTTATTATGGGTCGAAAAACTTTTCAATCAATGCCCAAAGCACTTCCTGGCAGAGTCAATGTGGTAATTACTCGACAAGAAGATTATCAACCCGAAGGAGCCGTAACAGTTCATTCTTTAAATGAGGCCTTGGAAATTGCTAAAGACGATCTGCAACCTTTTATCATAGGGGGTGGCGAAATATATAAGCAAGCACTGGATGTTGCGCATCGCATTGAACTCACTAGAGTTCATGCCGAATTTGAGGCTGATACATTTTTTCCTTCCTTTGACCTTTCTGTTTGGAAAGAAACTTTTAAGGAGGATCATTTCAAAGATGATAGCCATGACTATGACTTCACCTTTGTTCAATACGAAAAAACTAACTAGTTAATCATATTTTATGAATGCATTTGTTTTCCCGGGACAGGGAGCTCAATTTATTGGAATGGGACACGATTTGTACCAACAATCGCCTAAGGCAAAAGAACTGTTTGAAGCCGCTAATGCAATTTTGGGGTTTTCCATCACAGATATCATGTTCGAGGGAACTTCAGAAGACCTAAAACAAACACGAGTTACACAACCTGCAATATTTCTACATTCGGTAATTCTTCACGCTGTGATGAATCACGCCCAACAACCTGATTGTGTAGCCGGACATTCTTTGGGTGAATTTTCTGCTTTGGTAGCCAACGGTACGCTTACTTTTGAAGACGGATTGCGATTGGTTTCCAAAAGAGCAATAGCAATGCAAAAAGCCTGTGAAAACACTCCAGGAACCATGGCTGCTGTTCTAGGATTGGAAAATAATATTGTAGAAGAAGTATGCCAAAGCACAGAAGGAATTGTAATGGCAGCTAATTACAACTGCCCTGGACAACTGGTTATTTCTGGATCCGTTCCTGCCGTTGAGAAGGCTTGCGAAATATTGAAAGAAAAAGGTGCTCGAAGAGCATTGTTGCTGCCCGTAGGCGGCGCCTTTCACTCTCCACTTATGGATGCTGCCAAAAAAGAGCTTGCGGAAGCCATCAACAACACTCAATTTAACACACCTCATTGTCCTATTTATCAAAATGTATCTACGACTGCTGTTTCTGATGCCAGTCAAATCCAACAAAATTTAATTGAGCAATTGACTGCGCCTGTTAAGTGGACTCAAAGTGTGGAGCAAATGATTGCCGATGGAACCACCCATTTTAAAGAAATAGGACCTGGAAAAGTACTTCAAGGATTGATTAAAAAAATTCATCGTGAAGCAGAAACTTCTAGCGGTGAATTTCAAGAAAATTGATGGTTACAATTCAAAAATAGCACCTTGTTGAGCTACTTGATACCCCAATGATTCCAACCGTTTTTTTGAAGGATGATTGTCCAATAAAGCTGGATTGGAATGGTTCAAATGAATGAAAATAATTTTTGAGCGTGTTTCTATAGACTCGTTTTCAAATCGTTTTATTGTTTCGTCTATAAAAGGATGAGGGACTTCTGACATAGGTCTTGGAATTTCTCCAGCACTAAAAAAAGTAGCATCTATAAAGGCGTAATCTACTTTTTGTACTTCGTCAACGATGTTTTTTTCCCACAAATGCCACTTGTCAATATCAGGTATAAACAACGCCTTTTTGCTCTTTCCTTCTATAAAAAATCCAACTGTTTCAGAAAATTCATCTCTGTGAGGAACTAAAAAAGGGGTGATTTTCAATCCACTATGAAGTACTATTGGTTTTTGGTGAGTCATGGATTTTAATTGAATGTTTTTGAGCGATAACAGCTGACTCCAAGGGCCGTTTGATTGTAAGAATTGTGCCATTTTAGGCATAGCATAAACAGGGATATTTTTGGCTCCTAAAGCTTCTCTCCCTAAATACATCAAGCCTGTATAATGCCCTATATGAGCATGCGTTAAAAAAATTCCATCAATAATATTTGAATCCGATTCATGATTCATCAAACGAATTTGATCAATAATGTCGGGAGTTGCTTCAATTAAATATTTTGTATTGTGCCTGCGATCTACAATCCCTAAACTTGTTACAAATTTTTTAGATTGTTTTCCTTCGTAATACAATTGACAGCAAGTTTTTTGACATCCAATGTGAGGGTAGCCTCCATCTTGTGCAATTCCCAACACCTGAATGTATTGTTTTGGGGAATTGTTATTTGATAAAATCGAAAAACTCAAAAACACTCCACTTAAAAGCAGTGCAATAAGTAAAAGTACTTTGTATTTTTTGTAGAGATGCAAAACTAAGATGGTAATTTTGTTGCATCCTTTTCCAGATAAATCGAAGTTGAAGGGAAAGCAAAAGAGGCCTTGTGTTTGTTCACGATTTCAATAATCCTGTAATTGACATCCTGACGAACATCAATAAGGTCATCCCAAGTAGGGCTCGCAACAAAATACATGACTAAAATATCCAAAGAGCTACTGGAAAATTCTTGAAAACGTACTCGACCATCTTGGTTGGTATTGGGGTGTTCGTCAATCATTTTTTGAATATCCGACACAATATTTTTGATTTGATCAATAGAAGAATCGTAGGTCAGTCCAATAAAAAACCGAACGCGACGAACAGGTCTTGCCCCTAAATTGTCCAACTCCGCATTGACCATGTTTTTATTAGGAACCGTAACCATACTTTTATCAAAAGTCCGAACTCGTGTGCTTCGAAATCCTACTTTTTCGACTACACCCGTGACCCCTCCAGCCGTAATAGCATCTCCAACTGTGAATGGGCGATCGAAGAAAATTGTGAACGATCCCAACAAATTTTCAAGACTTTCCTTAGAGGCCATTGCAATTGCAATACCTCCTATACCAAGTCCTGCAGCCATAGCCGTTACATTGACTTCAAAAACACTGCTTAAAACCGTTAAAACTACTAGAACAATAAGAACAACTTTCAATAAGTCAATAGCAAACGGTATCAATTGATCGTCCATTTTATTGTCCGTTTTCAAGGCTCTGTGTTTTAAAATCAATCCTATAAAATCAATAAAACGCAAGACTATCCAGAAAATGGAAATTATCCAACTTACAGCAAATAACCTAGAAACAATCATTCGAACACCAAACTCACTAGAGGGTACCCAATTCCAAGATGAAGGTATTTGCAGATTGGTACTCGCCAAATATAAAACTACAAGCATAATAAAAAGGCCCAAAGGCTTCATCATTAGGCTATCAAATTTTTCGAGTCCGACAGATTGTTCTTTTTTACCAAAAAAACGGTACAATAAGTGACTGAAATATTTGGAAATAATTCGTTTGAAAAGAATTCCCAAAAGAATTATGGCTAGAGACAACAAATAGTTTTTTGTTGAATTCTCAAAATAAATGGAGTCTAAAAATGATTGTAAATTCATAACCGTTGATTCTAATTATTTACAAATATAAAACAATATAACTACTAGTTTTGTTCAATAGAAATTGCCTGAAAGCTAGTCATAGAATATTGGTCAAAGACAGTGGTTATTTCTATAGGATTACAGCAAACTTCACAGTCCTCAATATAAGTCTGAGAACCAACAGAGGGATCCAAAAGCATGGAAACTTCCTCCCAACAATAAGGGCATTGAAAAAAATGTTCTTCCATAAAATTATTACGAATATTGTTCTAATTCTTCTTGTAAATTTTCCCAACGTTTCATAGACACTTGCAATTCCTCTTTTTTGGAATGATATTTATCAAAAAAAGTGCTGTCGGAAACTGTTTCGTCATAATTCACTGCCAAAGCCAAATCCCATTCAGCCAATTGCTTTTCAAGAGCATTAATTTTAGACTCTGTATTGCTTATTTTATTTTGAATAGAGCGCTTCTTTTTTTGAATTTCGTGATTCAACCCACTACTAGATTTGGGCGCTTTTTCTTTGGGATCTTTTTTTTCAGCTTCTCTTAAAGAATTCAAACTGCGTTGCTCCAAATAATAATTAATGTCTCCTAAATACTCTTTCAATTTTTGATTTCTAAATTCGTACACTTTTTCGGATAATCCGTCAAGAAAATCACGATCGTGAGAAACCAAAATCAAAGTCCCTTCAAAATTTTGAAGAGCCGCTTTTAGCACATTTTTGGATTGAATATCCAAATGGTTAGTAGGCTCATCCATGACTAGGACATTGAAGGGTTGTAACAACAATTTGCTCAATGCCAATCGGTTTCGTTCTCCACCTGAAAGCACTTTTACTTTTTTGTCGACATCTTCGCCACGAAACAAAAAAGAACCCAAAATATCGCGAACTCTGCTGCGATTCGTTTCATTAGCGGCGTCTATCATTGTGTCAAGAACTGTCTTTTCTCCGTCCAAATATTCTGCTTGATTTTGTGCAAAATATCCTATTTGAACATTGTGCCCCAACTTACATTCTCCTTGATAGTCAACTTCTTCAACCATAATTTTTGCAAGGGTAGATTTTCCTTGACCGTTTTGACCAACAAACGAAATTTTTTGTCCTCTTACAATTTGAATACTGACTTCATGCAACACATTTTTATCGCCGTAACTTTTGGAGAGAGCATTTGTTTCAATGACAACTTTCCCTGGTTGAACAGAAACGGGAAAGGTAATTTTCATAGTTTCCGTTTCTTCACTATCAATCTCAATACGATCTATTTTATCGAGTTTCTTTATGAGTGATTGTGCCATGGAAGCTTTGGATGCCTTGGCTCGAAAACGCTCAATCAATCTCTCGGTTTGTGCAATTTCTTTTTCCTGATTTTTTTGGGCTGAGAGTTGTTGGGTAATAATTTCCTGACGAAGGAGTAAGTAATCGGTATATGATTTGTTGAAATCATAAATTCGCTGAGCCGTAATTTCTATGGTTCTGTTGGTAACCTGATTTAAAAACATCTTATCGTGGGAGACCATCATTAAGGCGCCTTTGTAATTTTTAAGGAAATTTTCCAGCCAAATGATCGACTCTATATCCAAATGGTTGGTAGGCTCATCCAAAAGAAGCAAATCGTTGTGTTGAAGCAAAAGTTTGGCTAATTCAATTCGCATGCGCCACCCCCCCGAAAAAGTGTCGGTAGGTTGATCAAAATCAGCTGCTTGGAATCCCAATCCCAATAAAATCTTTTCTGTTTCCCCAGGATACTGATACCCTCCTAACATTTCAAAACGCTCTGATGTTTCAGAAACTGAAACCATTAAATCATGATACGATTGGCTTTCATAGTCTGTCCGAGTTGCCAATTGATTGTTGATTTCTTCGATGTCTTTTTCCAAGGCTAAAAGTTCTTCGAAAGCAGTGTAGGCCTCTTCTCTTACTGTTCTGCCAATTTCAAAATCAATGTCTTGCCGTAAAAAACCGATTTTTAAATCTTTTTCAGTGGCTATTTGTCCGCTATCTTCTGAAATGTCTTTAGAGATTACCTTCAGGAGAGTAGATTTTCCCGCCCCGTTTTTTCCTATAAGTCCAACTCTATCCCCTGCTCCAATTCGAAACGAAATGTTTTGAAACAAATAGGTTCCTCCAAATGAAAGTGATAATTCGTGGACATTAAGCATAATTCTAAAGTCTGATTAGGTACATTGATTTTCTACACGTACTTTTGGCAAAAATATATATTTTAAAACGATTTCAAGTGATTAATAAAGGAGATAAAATATACAGTATTTTAAAAGGGGTTTGTCCTAGATGCCATCAACAAAAAATGTATAGCGTTTCCAATCCATTTTTTATTTCAGACACTCTAAAAATGAACGAAAAATGTAGCGATTGTAACTTGAAATACAAAATGGAGCCTTCTTTCTTTTTTGGAGCTATGTATGTCAGTTACGGTTTGGGAGTTGCAATTGCTGTAGCCGTTTTTGTTTTGTCTGTACTGATTTTTAAAACGAGCTTGATTGCTTCTTTCTACTGGATTTCGGGTGTTCTTTTTGTAATGCTACCCATTATTTTAAGAGTTTCGAGAAATATTTGGATTAACTTTTTTGTAAGTTACAACGCCAATGCAGCATCCGAAAAACGTTGAATATCGATTTCAGCAGCTAGTGCCTTTTTATTTTCGATATTTTCAAACAATGATTGAGCCGCAAATGGAGCGATAAGAACTCCTCGGCTTCCCAAACCATTAAGAATATAAAGATTTTTATGTTTTGGATGCCTTCCTACCAAGGGCTTTCGATCCACTACCGTTGGACGAACTCCAGCGACGTGAGAAACAACCTTAAAATCGGTTTTAATTAATTTAAGAAGCTTGTTTAACAAGTCATCTTTTGCTTCACGGGATGGAATACTGTCTTTGTTCATAGGGTTGTAGGTTGCTCCCACTTTGTAACAATCCTCTCCAAGAGGAATCACAAAAACTCCTGCTTTAAGAATTACATCAAGGTTTAGATTTGGGGCTTTTAAAACCAATAATTCTCCTTTATTGCCCTTTAGGGGTAAATAGTTAAAAAAGGGATTTTTCTTCACACCGTAGCCTTCGCAAAAAACAATATGTTTACAACGAATCGATTGGTACATCAACGAAGTCTCTTCTTCAACAATATCTTCATACACAAAGGAAGTTTCCCTAAGAAGTCCCTTGTTTTTTAAATCACTTGCATAAGCCGCAACGAGTTGGCGTGTATCTATAGTTCCCGTTTGATTAACGACTCCAAAACCAAAAGGAGCATGAACGCTTGCGTTTGAACTTTCAGCAATTTCCGACTCTAAAAAAGACTCTAAACCCGGTTGATCAGAAGCTACTAACCAATTGTTTTGATCGGATACGTTGTTGAGTTTTCTCCAAATAGAGCGCTGTGAATCGATTTGAATTTGCAGTTTTTTTTCTAATTCCCTGTACATTGGGATGGATTTCATCATTAGCTCAGGACCTCTCCAGGCGACAGTAAATCGTTTTAAGACAGTTGGGTTGTAAAGCCCCGCTGCGACTTTTGAAGATTGCTGAGAACTGTCCTCAAAAACAACAAAGGAACGATTGGATTTTTGAAGCTGTTCACAAAAAGCCACACCTGCCAACCCCAATCCTACAATAAGGTAGTCATAGTGTTTCATTTGTGAAATTTAAAAAGAAAGATGATGTGGGATTAATAATTCCACATGTCTTGCTCGAAATTGCGAATTTCTTCCTTAATTCGATTGGACTCCATCAACTGTAGAAAAGGGTCTTTGGGTAAATATTGGCTTATAGGTCGATCCTCATGAACGTTGTCAACCTTATAAATAATTGAGTTGAATCGACGAGCGATGAGCAATTGATCAAACGTAATTCTCAACGCGTTGTTTTGATCATTGAACACCTTTTCTCTATGTAGTATCGAGCGAATATCAGGATACCACAACCAAAAAAGTTCGGTTTCATTGTTTTTATCATTCAACTGCTCTTCAGCAGACGATTTGGAATCGACAACAGCCTTGATATCCCTACCTACAGGGCAAATTCCCAATAAACGGTATTTCATCTCGCCCATGCGCTTATCAAAATACCAAATACCTTTGATGTAGTATTTTCGAATATCTTTAGATTCTACCTCATCAATGATCTTTTGACTATTAACAGTTTTATTTTTTTTAATTTGTCCTAATGCCTCTTCTCTTGTAAAGATATTTTTAAAATTAGCATTATTGGGATTATAAACCGTTAGGGTCGAATCCTTCATTATTGCCTCTTTAATAATTCTCCAAAGAGACTTTCGTTCGTCTTTATATAATAAATCGTTAATAGGATACAG
>JAURCF010000054.1 GCA_030828565.1 Flavobacteriaceae bacterium | reverse complement strand
TTATAGCACCTTGGAACAAGGTATATATTTACAACACCAAGCAACAAGAAGTTTTTGAAGGAAAAATGCAAGTATTGTCCTCCAACGGTCTTGAAATTTCATTGGATGTGTCGGTATTGTACCAACCCAAATACGACGAATTGGGCTTGTTACACCAAACCAAAGGTGAAAACTATTTAAACATAGTGATTGTTCCTGAAATTCGTGCTGTTGCTCGTAGTGTTGTAGGACGATACACTCCAGAACAACTGTATTCTACCAAGCGCGATGTAATTCAAAATGAAATTTTTGAAGAAACTCAAAAAAAAGTAGAAGCTCAACACGTACAAATCAATGCGATTTTGGTGCGTGATGTAACCCTTCCTACTTCAATAAAAGAAGCTATACAGCGAAAACTTACACAAGAACAAGAATCATTGGAATATGAATTTCGATTGACAAAAGCTCGAAAAGAAGCTGAAAAAATCATCATTGATGCGGAAGGTAAAGCAACTGCTAACCGAATTCTTAACGCATCGTTGACCAGCAATATTCTAAAGGAAAAGGGAATTGAAGCGACTCTTAAATTAGCTGAATCCCCCAATGCCAAAGTAATAGTAATAGGAAGTAGTAAAGACGGACTGCCTATTATATTAGGAAACCAATAAATAAAGCCCGTCTAAAAAGCACGTTTATTGCGAATCTGAACTTGTTTCAGATTCTTTTGGTGTGTTTTTTAGACAGGCTTTTTATAATATTTTTCTTGTCTAATTTTCTCTGAGTTCTTTGGAGTTTTTAACCCATTTTTTGATTCTGTGAATAGGGGTAGAGAGCGCTTCGTTTAATACCGAAATTTGTTCGATATTCAACTCAGACATTTGCTCATAGTTAACCAAACCCATGGCATTGAGTTGTTCCTCAATTGCTGTATCTAGTTCATTGATTTTGGTTAAATCGTCTTTTGGAATGGGTTTTTTTGAATCTTCGGAATTGTCTAAATCCAACGAAAATTGATTGGTGTCGGTATCCTCCTTTGCAAGAACTCCAAAACGATCTCGGGTCCTTTTTGCCATAATTACAGAAAGGTTTTCCTCTAGGTTGATGGAATCGTTGTGCGCTCTAAACGTTTGCTTTAGGCGCTGGTTTTCATTTTCAAAGCGCTTTACTTCATCCGATAATTTTTTGGTGTTTAAAAGCTTGGAATAAAACCAAGCAATGACAAAAACGCCTACAATAATAACAAAGAGTATCAAATACTCTAAAAAGCTCTGCGGTAAAAGGGATTCATTGTGTTGCATCATCTAAATATTTGGGGGGTGTAAATTTATTTTATTAAAAGTTCGATTCTTCTATTTTTTTGTCTTCCTTCTATAGTACTATTGGTTGCAATGGGTTCTGTTTCTCCTTTGGCTGTTGCTATGATTTGAGTTTGTTTGATCCCCAAATCAGTAAAATATTTTTTCACTGAATTTGCTCGTTGTTCGCTCACCCACCGATTTACTTCGTCATCACCAACACTGTCTGTATGTCCTATTATGTGTAGTATTTTTTTAGGATTATCCATCAAAAAATCATGCAATTGATTGGCGTACGCCTTTAAATCCTCGTCGGGAGTAAAGTCGGTTAGGTTAAAACCTGTATTAATTGTTTTGGGAACAAATGTATTTCGATTGGATAGCGAATCTATAGTTTGTACAACACTTGTCGAGTCATCGATCAACTCGTTTACCGTTGTTTCGTTAGTGCTCAACTGATTGGAAGCAACTAACCGGTGTTTAGAAGTGCGATTTTTTTTAACAACACTTGTGTAAAAATAAAGACCACCAAAAATCCAAAGGGTTAGCGACAACAAGGCAGCAATTTTGATTTTCATTTATTTGTTGGTTTATTTTGTGGGTTTGCTTCAAATTTACAAAAGATTTTGAATAATACAACACGCTTATTATCAGTAATTTAATAGTATATTTTATAATTATAACAAAAAAATACTTCCATTTTTGGTATTTGTTTTTCGATATTTTAAAAAAATAATGATATTTGCAAAGTATTATGATAACAACAAACCATCTTATCCATCACTTTTTTTATTTCGCTCAAGCGAGGTGATTGGATATTATATACCATATTCAAACCCGTTTGAGAGTACTCAAGCGGGTTTTTTTATAGGATAAATACATGAAATTAATTAATTATGACAACTTTAAATATAGCTATCCAAAAATCAGGAAGATTGAATGAAGATTCTTTGAAACTTCTAAAATCTTGTGGAATTTCTATTGAAAACGGCAAAGACCAACTCAAGGCTTCTGCCCGAAATTTTCCTATGAATGTATTTTATCTGAGAAACGGCGACATTCCTCAGTACTTAAGAGATGGCGTTATTGACATTGCCATTATTGGCGAAAACCTTTTGATAGAGAAAGGCCAAGATATTGTTATTGAAGAACGACTGGGCTTTTCCAAATGCCGTGTTTCTATAGCAGTTCCCAACCGAATGGAATACAATTCATTGGAAGATTTGAACCATAAAAAAATTGCGACTTCCTATCCCAATACAATTCAATCGTTTTTAAACAAAAAAGGAATTCAATCGGAATTACACATCATAAACGGTTCCGTAGAAATCGCTCCCAACATTGGATTGGCAGACGCTGTTTGCGATATTGTGTCTAGTGGAAGTACGCTTTTTAAAAACAATTTAAAAGAAGTAGAGACGATCCTAACTTCTGAGGCTGTATTGGCGTCATCACCTCAAATGACTTCAAAAAAAAGGCAGCTTTTAGACAAACTGTTGTTTCGTATAAAGTCGGTGCTCAATGCAAAAAATTCCAAATACATTTTACTCAATGCCCCCAACGATAAAGTCGAACAAATTGGGAATATTCTTCCTGTTTTAAAAAGCCTTACCGTGCTTCCTTTGGCACTAGAGGGGTGGAGTTCCATTCACTCTGTCATTGACGAGCAACGTTTTTGGGAAGTAATTGACGAACTCAAGGCTGCAGGTGCTGAAGACATTTTGGTATGTCCAATTGAAAAAATGGTGTTGTAATGAACGTAATTAATTTTCCTTATCGAAACGATTGGGCTAGCATCCTTGCCAGACCTACATCAACCTTTGAGACTATTGAACCATTGGTAGACGAAGTCTTTGAAAAAGTGAAATTGCAAGGTGACGCAGCCGTTAGAGAATATACGGCTCAATTTGACGGTATAGAACTGGATTCTTTTCAAGTCTCACAGGCCGAAGTTGATGCAGCAAGTTGCTTAGTAGATACTGAATTAAAGGAAGCCATTCAAATTGCCTATTCCAACATAAACCAATTTCATCAAGCACAAAAAACAGCTCCTGTTTCTGTTGAAACCAGTCCAGGTGTACAATGTTGGCAAGAAAAACGCCCTATTCAAAAGGTAGGATTGTACATTCCGGGAGGAACAGCCCCTTTGTTTTCTACGGTGTTGATGTTGGCCATTCCAGCCAAAATAGCGGGTTGTCAAGAAATCATTCTTTGTTCACCACCCAACAAAAATGGGCAAATTGCACCCGAAATTTTGTGGGCTGCTCAGTTGTGTGGCGTTACTCGTATATTCAAAGTAGGGGGTATTCAAGCCATTGCCGCTATGACGTTTGGAACCCAAACCATTCCAAATGTTTATAAAATTTTAGGACCAGGAAATCAGTTTGTTACGGTTGCCAAGCAAAAAGCCACACAATTCAATGTCGCAATTGATATGCCAGCAGGTCCCAGTGAATTGCTCGTAGTAGCCGATGACAGTGCAGTTGCCTCCTATGTTGCTGCTGATTTGCTTTCTCAAGCCGAACACGGAGCCGATAGTCAAGTTGTTTTGGTAACAACTTCTCAAACCCTTTTATTGGAGGTACAATCCGAGATTCAAAAACAACTGCCATTGCTTTCCCGCAACGAAATTGCATCCAAAGCCATGCTCAATTCCAAATTGATTTTGGTTGAAAATGAAAAGGAAGCACTCGAATTGATTGACGAATACGGACCAGAGCACTATATTATTTGCATGAATAACGAAGATAAATTTGTAAATGAAATTCAAAATGCGGGCTCGGTGTTTATTGGAAATTATACGCCCGAAAGTGCAGGTGATTACGCATCGGGAACCAATCATACACTGCCCACAAACGGATATGCAAAACAATACAGCGGAGTTAATTTAGACAGCTTTACAAAAGCCATTACTTTTCAGAAAATTTCAAAGGATGGCATTTTACAACTGGGAAAAACCATTGAGTTGATGGCTGCTGCCGAAGGATTGGATGCGCATAAAAACGCGGTTTCCATAAGATTAAACGATATAAACAATTAAAATGCGATTCCTTCAAAAAGGAACATCATACGAATGAAAACTGATTTTATTCTTTCAAACTGGGTGAGAAACAATGTCTCACAGCTAAAGGCTTACTCGTCGGCGCGGGACGAATTTTCCGATCCTCAAGCTGGAATGACCTTTTTGGATGCTAACGAGAATCCGTTCGATAACGGAATCAATCGCTATCCCGACCCGCAACAAGGGCTTTTGAAAAAACAATTGGCTGCGATCAAGGGCGTTGATACCCAACAAATATTATTGGGCAACGGAAGCGACGAGGTATTGGATTTGATTTTTAGGGTATTTTGTGAACCCAATCAAGACGAAGTCATCACACTGCCTCCCACTTATGGAATGTATAGCGTATTGGCAAACACCAATGCCATTGCCAATATTGAAGTTCCTTTAACCGAATCCTTTCAGCCCAATGTTGTTGAAATTTTTAACAGGGTGTCTCCCAAAACCAAAGCCCTCTTTTTGTGTTCTCCCAACAACCCTTCTGGAAATTCATTTGAATCGGATGTGTTGAAGGAGTTGATACAAAAGTTTCCAGGGATTGTTGTAGTTGACGAGGCTTATATTGATTTTTCTACCCAAGAAAGCTTGCTTACCATTATGAACGATTCTCCAAACTTGATTGTGACGCAAACCTTTTCAAAGGCCTATGGAATGGCAGGAATTCGTTTGGGAGTATGTTATGCAAGTTCCGAAATTATTGCACTGCTCAATCGTATAAAACCCCCTTACAACATCAATATACTTTCCCAACAACGTGCTTTGGAGGGATTGAAAAACCAACGCCACATTCAAGCCCAAGTTGAAATCCTTTTGTCCGAACGCAATCGCGTTGAAAAAGCATTGGAGTCTGTTTCGATTGTTGAGAAAATATATCCATCGGATGCCAATTTTATTTTGGCAAAGGTCGATGACGCTTCTTTGCGTTACCAACAATTAATTGAAAAAGGAATTGTAACTCGCAACCGAAGCAATCAGTTGCTATGCAGTGAGTGTTTGCGCTTTACGATTGGAACTCCTGAAGAAAATGACCGCCTCATAGAGGCTTTAAACACATTGTCATGTTAAAAAAAGTATTGTTTATTGATCGTGATGGCACCTTGGCATTAGAGCCAAAAAACTATCAATTGGATGATTTTTCAAAATTATCTTTCTACCCAAAGGTATTTACTTATTTGGGAAAAATTGCCAAAGAATTGGATTACGAATTGGTTATGGTAACCAATCAAGACGGATTGGGAACGGATAGTTTTCCAGAAGACACCTTTTGGCCGGTTCAGAATTTTTTAATAGAATCGTTTCAAAACGAAGGGATTGTTTTCAGTGAGGTTCTTATTGATCGTAGCCTTCCGGAAGACAATGCTCCAACGCGAAAACCTCGAACAGGAATGCTGACCAACTATCTAGACGCTTCTCAATACGATCTAAAAAATTCCTTTGTGATTGGCGACCGATTGACAGACATTGAACTAGCACAAAACATAGGTGCCAAAGGAATTTTGATCAGCAACGACACAACCTTGGGTGCTTCTGAAACTTCAGGAGCTTCCTTAAAGGATTCTCTTGTTGTATCGACTGCCGAATGGGAAGCGATTTACAATTTTCTAAAATTGCAAAACCGAACAGCGTCTTTGCAACGAACCACCAACGAAACCGATATTCACATAGAATTGAACTTAGACGGTACCGGAAAAAGTAGTATCGATACGGGAATTGCCTTTTTTGATCACATGCTGGATCAATTGGCACGACACGGTCAAATGGACTTGAATATTCGTGTTCAAGGCGATTTGGAAGTCGATGAACACCACACCATTGAAGACACTGCTATTGCTTTGGGAGAAACTTTTGCAGCCGCTTTGGGAAACAAACTGGGTGTGGAACGCTACGGATTTTGTTTGCCTATGGACGATTGCTTGGCACAAGTAGCCATTGATTTTGGCGGAAGGAACTGGTTGGTTTGGGAAGCCGATTTCAAGCGTGAGTTTGTTGGTAAAATGCCCACCGAAATGTTCATCCACTTTTTCAAGTCGTTTACTGATGGTGCCAAAGCCAATTTGAATATCAAAGCCGAAGGAAGCAATGAACACCACAAAATAGAAGCTATTTTTAAAGCCTTTGCAAAAGCTATCAAAGCGGCTGTAAAGCGCGACACAGAAAAAATGATATTACCCTCTACCAAAGGGATGTTGTAGGTATGAAAACAGTAATTATTGATTATGGAGCGGGGAATATACAAAGTATCCAATTTGCTTTTGCCAGATTGGATGTTACTGCTGTGTTGTCCAGTGATGTCCATGAAATAGCTGTCGCAGATCGTGTGATTTTTCCCGGAGTAGGAGAGGCCAGTAGCGCCATGTCAAAACTCAAGGATTCGGGTTTGGATACTTTGATTCCGACACTCAAACAACCCGTATTGGGAATTTGCTTGGGAATGCAATTGATGTGCAACCAAACCGAAGAAGGCAACATACAAGGCCTTGGTGTTTTTGATGTCAATGTAAAGCGATTCACTTCAGCGGTTAAAGTACCGCAAATGGGATGGAATGCTTTGAATCAAATGCAAGGTTCTTTTTTTAAGGGCGTGCCCAACAACGCCTATGTGTATTTGGTTCACAGTTATTACGCACCTTTGTGCAACCAAACGGTAGCGCAAACTCAATACGAAATCCCTTACAGTGCGGCTTTGCAAAAAGACAACTTTATGGGCGTTCAGTTTCACCCCGAAAAGAGTGGGACAGTAGGCGCTCAGTTATTAACCAATTTTTTAAATCAATCCTAATGAGAATCATTCCTGCTATTGATTTGATAAACGGTCAGTGTGTTCGGCTTTCCAAAGGAGATTACGCCACTAAAAAAATATACAACGAAAACCCGCTAGAAGTTGCCAAGCAATTTGAAGACCACGGGATTGACTATTTGCATTTGGTCGATTTGGACGGTGCCAAATCCCAACACATTGTCAACCACAAAATATTGGAACAAATCGCAACCCAAACCGGGCTTACCATTGATTTTGGTGGCGGATTAAAATCCGATGAAGATTTGCGCATTGCTTTCGAATGCGGAGCTTCGCAAATTACAGGAGGAAGTATTGCGGTTAAAAACCCCACCTTGTTTTCCCGTTGGATTTCGCAATACGGATCGGAGCGAATTGTATTGGGAGCCGATGCTCAGAATGAAAAAATAGCAATCAACGGATGGCAAGAAGATTCTGAACTCGAATTGATTCCTTTTGTGCAAGCCTATCAACAAAAAGGAATCGAGTACGTTATTTGCACCGACATTAGCAAAGATGGCATGCTAGAAGGCCCTTCTTTTGCATTGTATCGCCGTATGTTGGAAAACTGTCCCAATTTGAAATTGATTGCATCTGGAGGTATCTCTTGCTTCGAAGAGTTGCCCCAATTGGCAGCTATGGGATGCGAAGGAACTATTATTGGAAAAGCCATTTACGAAGGTCGAATCTCATTGAAACAACTCGAACAATACATTGTACAAGAAAATGCTAACTAAACGAATCATACCGTGCTTGGATGTGAAAGACGGACGTACCGTAAAAGGCGTAAATTTTGTGAATTTACGCGATGCAGGCGATCCTGTGGAGTTGGCAGCAGCCTATGCACAAAACGGCGCCGATGAGTTGGTTTTTTTAGACATTTCGGCTTCGGAAGAAAAACGAAAAACCCTTGCCGATATGGTGTATCGTGTTGCCGAGCAAATCAATATTCCCTTTACTGTAGGCGGAGGCATTGCCTCGGTAGAAGACGTTGATATATTGCTCAAAAACGGTGCTGATAAAGTTTCTATCAATTCGGCAGCAGTTAAAAATCCCGATTTGATCAATCAACTCGCTGCCAAATTTGGAAGTCAATGCATAGTAGTAGCTATTGATGCCAAGCAAATAAACGGTCAATGGAAAGTGCATTTGGTAGGAGGGAAGGTGCCTACTGAAATTGATTTGTTTGACTGGGCAAAGGAAGTAGCTCAGCGAGGCGCAGGCGAAATTTTGTTTACCTCGATGGATCACGACGGAACCAAAAATGGATTTGCCAACGAAGCATTGTCAAAGATATCTACCCAAGTCAATATTCCTCTCATTGCTTCTGGAGGTGCTGGGAAAATTTCCCACTTTGTTGACACATTTGTCTCAGGAAAGGCCGACGCGGCATTGGCAGCCAGTATTTTTCATTTTAAAGAAATAGAAATCAACGCTTTGAAAAAAGCCTTACATTCACAACAAATACCGATTCGATTATGACACCAAACTTTGATAAAACCAACGACGGATTGCTTCCTGCTATTGTACAAGATGCCACAACACAAAAAGTGTTGATGTTGGGCTATATGAATGCCGATGCGTTGCAAAAAACCCAAGAATCGGGAAAGGTTACTTTTTACAGTCGCACCAAAAACCGACTGTGGACCAAAGGCGAAGAAAGCGGATATTTTTTGGAGTGTAAAGACATTCAACTCGATTGTGATAACGATACTTTTTTGATTCAAGCGCAACCGCAAGGGCCTACCTGCCACCAAGGAACCGACACCTGCTGGGGCGACACCAATTCGGCTTCGTACGGATTTTTGACACAACTGGAAGCGGTTATTACCCAACGAGCTTCCGAAAAACCCGAAGCGAGTTATGTGGCTTCTTTGTTTGAAAAAGGAATCAATAAAATTGCTCAAAAAGTAGGAGAGGAAGCCGTAGAAGTGGTTATCGAAGCCAAAGATAACAACGATGATTTGTTTTTGGATGAATCTGCCGATTTACTGTTTCACTATTTGATGTTGTTGCACGCTAAAGGCTTTTCGCTTGATACGGTTGTTGATGTGCTGAAAAAAAGACATTAATTTTTTGCATTCAGGAATTGTTTTCAATAAATTTATAGGATGAAATTGCCAGCCGCTCTGTTCACATTTTTCACGGACTTGTCCAAAAACAACAACCGTGAGTGGTTTACCGAACACAAATCGGAGTTTAAGGCATTGGAAGCGCAAGTAAAAGTTTTTGGAAACACCCTATCCGAACGTTTGAATGTACACGATAGCATTGATCGGTTCAAGTTGTTTCGTATTTATAGAGATGTACGATTTTCCAAAGACAAAACCCCTTTCAAAACCCATTTTGGGTTGACCTGGCACCGCACCAAACCGGCATTGCGAGGCGGATATTATTTGCATTTGGCTCCCAACAACAACTTTTTGGCGTGTGGATTTTGGGATCCCAATCCAGCCGATTTGATGCGCATTCGCAAAGAATGGGAATTGGACGCGGCTTCGTTTCGTGAGGTTGTGGATTCGCCCGATTTTAAAAACGTATGGGGATCCTTGCAAGGAAATACCCTTAAAACCGCTCCCAGAGGTTTTGACAAACAGCACCCCGATGTGGATTTGCTGCGTTATAAGCAACTGATTTTTAGTATTTCTTTCACCAACAAAGAAGTTGCGTCATCCGATTTTATGGACACCGTTCAATACGCACTCCAAAGTGCCCGTCCTTTTGTGGATTATATGTCCGAAGTTTTAACAACCGATCTCAACGGTGAGTCGTTGTTGTAGCAATTAGGCTGTTTTTTCGAGCGAATTGGAAGGAACTAGCAATTGCAATTGGTCTTGCAAGCGGGTAATGACCATGTGCATCATGCGTTTGTTGAGTTGGGACGAGTTTTGACAATATTCTTGGTATTCCGATACAGTAAAGGCCCCCAAAAGCATCCCTTTGAGTGCGTTTCTAAATTTTTGATCTTTCAGAATTGCCGGTTCGATATAGTGCAGTTTTTTTTCGTTTCCCAAACCAAAAAATACGTTTTTGTGCTTAACAGCATAATTGATAAAGGCTGCTATCAACAAGGGATTTTGCAGTTTGAGCACCGGCCGAAGGGTTTCGTTTTGAAACCGCTCCTCGGAACGCATACTGTCGAAGGTTTTGAGTTTTTTTAGTTCGGGGCGAATGCGGAGAATGTCGTGGTGACGGTCGTTCATAACGAAGAATTTGTATAAAATTAGTATTTATAATGATTCTTGGAAAACCCATACGTGGAATGTTATCAAGAGGTTGTTGACAATGTGGATATTGTTTTCAAACAAATCCAATTTAAAAGAAAGTGTGCGTATCCAAAGCAACTACTGAATTCTGAAAATTTCCACTTCCTTGATGAAAAATTCGATCGACATGAATATGTGAGTTGTCGATTAGGTTTTGATATCGAACTGTGAGGTTGTCAATCGTATATTTTTGTAGCT
>JAURCF010000033.1 GCA_030828565.1 Flavobacteriaceae bacterium | reverse complement strand
TTAAAATTGTCCAACTTATAGCGACCGTCGGCTTGAAGTACTGTGCTACCTCCACCAAAACGTGTGTTTAAAATCCACTCGCTATCTTCAGTTGGCTTATAGTGAAGCGCTAAATTGGTTTTAAAGTTACTTGCCTTATTGTCTACCAATTCTGATTCCGTATAACCCGAACTCGTAACAGGATTGGGACCAAAATAATTAGGAACCATCCCAAATACTGCACCTAAAGTAGCAGCATCAGTACTATTAATCAAACCTTGAGCTTGAAATCCAGGTATTAATTTGTTAACAAAATCATCAGTAATATTACTACTTATTGGAAACTCTCCATAAACATTGACCGCATTAAAATTGGTGTCCCCTGGTTTGGTTTCACCATCAACAGATCCTACATAGTCGTTTGCAACCCACTCACGGCCTTGCACATAACTAAACGTAGCTTTTGCTGCGAATTTGTCATTGAATTTTTTGGCTAAACGAATTCCTACATCATGAAATTGTTCCGTTCCACTAGCTTCTGAGGAAGTAATTCCCGTTTTGTAGTACGCACTAACTCCTTCGTGATCGAAAGGGTTTTTACTGTTCATAAACATAATTCCTTTGTAAGCATCCGCTCCATACAATGCAGAGGCGGCTCCAGGAAGTAATTCAACACTTTGTACATCCAATTCACTCAATCCGATAAGGTTACCGACTGCAAATCCAAATACAGGAGCTGCGTTGTCCATTCCATCAACTAATTGAACAAATCCTTCTGTGTATAGCGTTCCAAATCCACGAACATTTACTTGGTTTAAAAGCAATCCTCCACGACGAATTTGAACCCCTTTAAGGCTTTCTAATCCTGTGTAGAAGTCTGAAGCTGCGGTTTCTTGAATGTCTTGATAGTCAAATTTTTCAACAGTTACTGGCGATTCAAAAATACGCTCTGGCAAACGAGATGCAGACATTACAATTTCGTCCAACATCATATTAGCTTCTGAGAGTTGAATTGAAAGAGCCAAATTAGAAGCCGTAACTGAAACGGCGACTGTTTCAAATCCAAGATTGGACACCTGAAGAGTGAAAGGTGGCTCTTGTTGTACAGAAATCGAAAAATTTCCGTCAAAATCTGTAACAGTCCCTGAAGAACCAACAATAACATTAGCTCCTGGAATAGGGCTGTTATTGTTGTCTGTTACGGTTCCTTTAACTACTGTTTGAGCACTAAGAGCAATACTTGCCAAAAGTGCTATGGAAAAAAGAATTTTTTTCATAAAAGTTAGTTTAATTGTTTAGTTTTTTAATAAAAGTTACTTTATTGAAATGTAAAGATACATTAAATTTGATTATTTAGTAAATAAGCGGGTTTAAAAATCTAAAAAATATAAAAAATTAACCCTATTTTTAGTTCTTTCGTATTGTGGAAAAATGGGTTGTTTGAGATTGCTTTTTTTTGAAAAAAAGAGGAAAGTCCATAATATAGCGACAGGTTCCATGTACTGTGCCCAACATGAGTGATTAAACCCCATTGAAATTTTTCAATTGGAAGAGATCTTAACGTATTGTTTTCGGAAGTTGACCTAAAAACCGCCCGAGTCGAAAACAAATAGCTAGCCTTTATTCCTGTATAAATTCGCCAAAATTTATAGCTTTCCAAAGTCGATGTTCTCCATCGAATTTGAAAAGGCAATTCTACAGAGTGCGTCATCCATTGATTTTTTGAGTAGTTATCCTCGCTAGCTAGGGTTGTCAATGCAAAGTTTTCCCCGCTTTTAACAATCCTAGTATTTCCAAAATAATTGTTGAGCGCATATCCTAAGCCTATTCCAAGTCCAAAATTCCGATTAGTGTTCAATGGAAAGTCTCGAACAAATCCAACGTTAATAGCAAATGGGAATTTGTTTTGAGTAAACTTACTAGGCTCGTTAATAAACGAATTGTAGGAAACACCCAAATAAAATTGATCTTCAAGATAATTTGAGGTAGGGAGGTTCTCTTGAGCGATACTCTTTAAAAAGAAACTAAGAAACACAAAAAAAACTAAGGAATATCGCATAACAGTACAAAGGTATGAAAATTCAAAAAGGCCTCTTATTCAGACGCCTTTTTGAATGTAAAAAAACTGTGTGTTAATTGAAATTTTGAGTATACGCTCCCAATCGAGTTGTGTAATTGATTTTTAGCGCATTTACTTTTCTCAACTCTTGTTTGATATCAGTAATCAAACCCATATTAGTTTCTCCGTCTACTTTTAGTGCGGTAGTTAATACGTTTTGGAGTTCTTGTCTTTTGGAAGCTCTTTCTGCCAAAACAAAAGCACCAACATCTTGTACCGTTGCAAATTTATCATTCAACTGAATGCGCGCCTGTGTTCCGTATTTTGATTGATAACGGTCGCTAGGCTTTCCCGCATAAATATACATAACGCGATCTTTTTTATCGAGTTTTTGAACTTGATCAGCTGCTGGCAGGGTATTAGAGACCATCAATGTACTGTCTCGCATTACCGTTGCAACCATAAAAAAGAACAACAGCATAAAAACGATGTCGGGCAAAGAGGCTGTAGAAATTGCTGGCAAATCTCCTCCTTTTTTCTTTTTAAATTTAGACATAATTCTTCGCTTTTAATTGGTTTTACTAGGTTCAGCCTCGGAAAGTTTTTGAGGGAATAACAACTTCACAACATCTAACTTTTTTTTGAGCGCTTCTTTTGTAGAAGGAGTTGTCCGTGGGTCTGAATATATTTTGTCGGCCTGTGTGAATGTAAGCCCGTCGTTGGGATTCAACCGTAAATATTCACGATCTCTTAATTCGTTATAGGCAGCAACCAATTCGTTTTGAACGGCAATATAAACTTGGTACTCGGTCTCCCGGTCGTTTTTTAAAGAAATAATCGCTTTGTCGGGGTTGTCTGAAGAGCTGGGGTCTTTTTCACCTTGACAAAAATTACAAGCTTCTTCTCCTTTTCCACCGCCGTTATCCAAAAAGGCAACCGCTGCAGCACGAAGGTCTTTAATATTCATTGGTTTTTCTTCAACCAACAAATCGTTGTTTTTGTTTACTACAACTGTAAAAATATTCCGCTGTTTAATAACAGGAGGATCTACAACGTCTTCTATAGGAGGCAACTTTCTGTTGATTCCAGAATCGGTTTCAATCGTGGTTGTAACCAGGAAAAATATCAATAGCAAAAAAGCAATGTCTGCCATTGACCCGGCATTGACTTCGGGAGCTGATCTTTTTGGCATACGATTATTTTTTAATCAATTTTTTTACTCCAGAGAACAACATAGAGCCAATAGCTATTATCACTAGGAAATAGAAGGTTCTGAGTCCAGTTTCTACACATCGTGATCCAAATGCAGATAAAACTTCTCCGTCTTTCATTGGGGTTTCAACACCGTCAGAAAGGAGAAAAGCTATCAACAAAACTGTTGCAAAAAGTCCAATAGAAATACCGGTTCTTTTGAGTTTTTCAGGATGAGATGCAAGGTTTAGTAATGAAAATACTAGAGTAACCAGTACAATCACTGCTAAAATAATCAAGGCAAGGGTGATGAATGGAGAAACGACTCCATAATCTCCTTGTAATGCAGCCATTTTAATGTCGTCATCGCCTGTATTGATAATCATAAAGAGTAATACAAGACCCACAACGCCAAATATGGCCGCTACGTAAGTAGTTATTTTTTGAATGTTCATAAAATGCTCTTTAAAGATTATTTTTTATGAGCAACCAAAATATCAATCAATGAAATGGAAGCGTCTTCCATATCATTTACAATACTATCTATTTTGGCAACTATATAGTTATAAAAAACTTGGAGAATGATTGCTACAATCAATCCAAATACAGTTGTTAGAAGCGCTACTTTAATACCTCCTGCTACAAGCGATGGTTGCATGTCTCCAGCAGCTTCAATTTTATCAAATGCTTGAATCATTCCGATTACTGTTCCCATAAATCCTAACATAGGGGCGAGGGCAATAAATAATGAAATCCAAGACACGTTCTTTTCGAGTTGGCCCATTTGAACACCTCCATAAGCAACAACTGCTTTTTCGGCACTTTCTACACCTTCTCCTGCACGGTCTAATCCTTGATAAAAGATAGACGCAACAGGTCCTTTGGTGTTTCTACAAACTTCCAAAGCGGCGTCAACTCCTCCAGAAGACAATGCGTCTTCAACTTCTTGAGTCAACTTCTTAGAGTTGGTAGTAGCCAAATTAAGGAAAATAATACGCTCAATAGCGATAGCAAGACCTAAAATAAGACATAGCAAAACGATGCCCATAAATCCTGGGCCCCCTTCGATAAATCGTTTTTTAAGCTCTTGTGTAAATGATGGCGCTGCCACTTCTTCAGCTTCTTCAGCCTGAGGAACTTCTTGAACTACCTCTTGTTGAACTACCTCTTCTTGAGCTACTTCTTCAGACGCATCGGATACTTCCTCTTGAGCGATGGCAAAATTGATGCTAAAAAGCATGCAAATTGAAAGGGCGAAAATTGAAAATAATTTTTTCATTGTAGATTATTTAAACGTATTGATTGTTTTGTGAATTACTAAGGGAATAAATATATAAAAAAATGTCAACCTAAAAAGGGAATTTTTAAACATTTATTAGAATTGAAGTTTATATCCTTGAAGAATCTGCAAGTTTTTCAGTCCTATGAGCTTATTTTTGAAATAAGCCTTTTATTTTTTGAGACTGTATTGAGGAACATTTTTAAAACAAAAACCTCCAGCCTAAAAATTAGGCTGGAGGTTTGGTTGCAGAGAGGAAGGGATTCGAACCCTCGATCCCGCGGAACGGGATACACACTTTCCAGGCGTGCGCCTTCGACCACTCGGCCACCTCTCTTTTTGTATGGGTTCGCAAAAGAACGATATTTTTTGATCATTTGAAACGGAATTCCGGAAATTTTAAGATTGTTCTCCGCTCAAATTGTTTTCGAAAGCTTTCTTAAAATTTGAAACTTCAGAAAATAATGGCAATAAGTGCATGGTTTTTGCCAATGCCGCTTCGGCCGTCATATCTTTCCCAGAAACGACACCCATTTCTAGTAAAGCATTGCTGGATTTGTAATGCCCCATGGTTACTTCTCCTCCCATGCATTGCGTGACGTTAATCACAATAACCCCAAGAGCAATTAATTTTTCAATGGCTCCCAAGAAAGAAGGATCTGAAGGAACATTTCCCGCACCGTAAGTTTCTAGAATAATTGCCTTTACATTATTGATTTTAGTAAACGTCAAAATATGTTGCGCCGTAATTCCGGGGTAAATCTTAAGAATGGATACGTTTGCATCGAGTGTACGAAACAATTCAAACGGAAAATTGGAACGTGGCAGCAATCGGTCTTTAAAAACTTGAAGCCGAACTCCAGCCTCAGCCAATATTGGATAGTTTGGAGACCAAAAAGCATCAAAATGATCCGCATTCATTTTTGTGGTTCGATTTGCTCTGTATAATTTGTACTCAAAATAAATGGCTACTTCGTTGATTACTGGAATTCCTTCCTCTTGCAAAGAAGCTAGTTCGATAGAAGTAATTAAATTTTCCTTAGCATCGGTTCTCATGTCGCCAATAGGAAGTTGAGACCCCGTAAAAATTACGGGTTTGGAAAGTCGTTGCAACATAAAACTCATTGCTGAACTGGTGTAGCTCATGGTATCACTTCCATGCAACACCACAAAACCATCGTAGTGATTGTATTGATCGGATAGAAACAAGGCTAGCTTTGTCCAGTCCGAAGGTCCAATGTCTGAGGAGTCTTTGAGCGGTGATAAAGAAGTAATTTTCAAATCACATTGTAAGGATTGCAATTCGGGAAGACGCTCCTGCAAGACTTCAAAATCCCAAGGATACAATGCCCCAGATTGTTTGTCCTTAACCATACCTATGGTTCCGCCTGTGTAAATCAATAATATTTTAGGGACTTTGTTCATGTTCAAATACCGAAAATAGATTTTGAGTTGTGCGTTGTTATTTCAGCAATTTCCTCAATTTTCTTGCCATAAATTTCAGCCACACGCTTTGCCACTTCAAGCAAGTAAGCACTTTCGTTTCGTTTTCCGCGATACGGTATGGGTGCCAAATACGGAGCGTCGGTTTCCAAAACAATATGCTTTAGGTCGATTTGATCTAAAAACTGGTCTATTTTTCCATTTTTAAACGTAACAACGCCTCCTATCCCTAACTTCATTCCAAATCCTATCGCGCGATGTGCTTGCTCTAAATTTCCAGTAAAACAATGAAAAACACCTCTTAAGCTCGGGGCCTTTTCTTCTTCTAAAATTTCAAATATCTCATCAAATGCCTCGCGACAATGAATGACAATGGGCAAGTTTTTTTCTTTTGCCCATTGAATTTGGATACGAAAAGCTTGTTGTTGTTGTGAAAGTGTTGTTTTGTCCCAATACAGGTCAATTCCTATTTCACCTACCGCAACAAAAGCATCCGTTTCTAGTTGCGATTTTACATGTGCCAATTCCTTTTCTACATTAGGTCCAACATGCGTTGGATGCAACCCCATCATAAGATGAATGCTGTTGGGGTAATCGCGTTTGAGTTGGTGCATGGCTTGGGTAGTTTCGGAATCTATGGCGGGCAATAAAAATTGTGAAACTCCGGCAGCTTGAGCACGAGCAATAACCTCAGCGCGATCGTCTGCAAATTCCTGAACATACAAGTGGGTGTGCGAATCTATATACATGCTGTAAAAATAAAGCAATCTTGGGAGATGTTTGTTACTGCTTCTTTCGTTTTTTGTTTTTTTATTACTTTAGCAGCAGGCGACTTCAACTGTGGCTATATTCACTAAGCCCTTACATCCTTGAATAGGAAAATCATACAAATCAATAACACAAACTCGATGCTAGCATTTTTAACACCATTCTTATGAAAATACAAAACAGTAATGCAGCCGATCTTTCAAAAATTTTCGAACTCTATCGAATCGCTACCGAGTATATGAAATCAAAAAACCAAGTGGCTTGGCCTGAATTTTCTCGAAATTTGATTGTCAAAGAAATCGAAGAGCAAAGACAATGGAAGCTTATCATCAATGATACTGTTGCTTGTGTTTGGGCAACGACACTGAGCGATGAGTCAATTTGGGGTGCTAAAAACAATGACCCTTCAGTGTATATTCACAGAATTGCAACCAGCCCTGATTTTCGGGGGCAAAAGCTCGTCAAACAAATTGTAAGCTGGGCAAACGAATACTGTATAAAAAACAACTTGAACTTCGTAAGAATGGACACTGTTGGCGTAAACAAGGGACTCATAGGGCATTATCAAAAGTTTGGGTTTGAGCATACAGAAACTAAAGAACTTGAATTTGTTGGCGATTTGCCCGATCATTACAAAGAAGGTCCTGTTTGTTTGTTTCAAAGAGTGGTGCAAAAACAACAGAATTAGGTAAATTCCTCTCCGTTCGATTAAAGATTTATATTTGTAAAATTATATGGCTTCACTCAATACTTTTTTAAAACAAAAAGGATACACGCGCATTCGTCTCAAACGCATTGCTACCGATCATTATGAGCTGGTTGCTAAAATCAATGGGCAAGAAGGGTTGTTTATTCTTGATACGGGAGCTTCTGCGACATGTGTAGACAGCAGTTGTGTTTCAGCCTTTTTACTCACTCCCAAAGAGAACGAGGTCAAAGCTGCTAGTGCAACAGAAACAGGCATTCACACGCAAGTAGCTTTTAAAAATAAAATCGAAATTGGCGCGTGGAAGCGCGAGCGAACCCCCATTATTTTGTTCAATCTTTCTCAGGTCAATATTGCATTGGAAGAATACAATGAAGGTCCGTTTCAAGGAATCATTGGTGCTGATTTACTGAAAAAAGCCAAAGCCATTATTGATTACGAAAACAATTGGCTTTACATGAAGTAATTACAATTCCAGCGCTTTTTTGGGATTGTTATCCATGAGCAATTCATCCGGATTTTCGAGGGCTTCTTTTACCGCTACCAAAAACCCAACCGACTCTCTACCATCAATAATACGGTGATCATACGAAAGCGCCACATACATTACAGGGCGGATTTCAACTTTTCCGTTCACAGCAACTGGACGCTCCACAATATTGTGCATTCCTAAAATAGCCGATTGTGGTGGATTGATAATGGGTGTAGAAAGCATCGAACCAAATACACCGCCATTGGAAATCGTAAACGTTCCTCCTGTCATTTCATCGACGGTAATTTTCCCATCGCGAGCACGGATGGCAAGGCGTTTGATTTCTTCTTCAACTCCTCGAAACGATAAGGTTTCTGCATTACGTACCACAGGAACCATAAGTCCTTTGGGTCCCGAAACGGCTACGCTTATATCACAAAAATCGTAAAGAATTTGTTCGTTCCCATCAATCATAGAGTTTACATCGGGATAAAGTTGAGCTGCTCGAACCACCGCTTTGGTAAAGAAACTCATAAAGCCCAATCCTACTCCGTGTTTTTCTTTGAACGATTCTTTGTATTGAGAACGGAGTGCAAAAATAGGCGACATATCTACTTCGTTGAAAGTCGTCAACATGGCTGTTTCGTTTTTGGCAGCAACCAATCTTTCGGCTACTTTACGACGAAGCATCGACATTTTTTTACGTTGGCTAGGGCGCTCTCCTCCTTCAGGAAGGCTTCCCATAGAAGGAACTGCTTTTACGGCATCTTCTTTTGTAATTCTCCCGTCTTTTCCGGTTCCTACAATGTCAGACGCATCCATTCCCTTTTCAGCAAGTATTTTTTTGGCAGCTGGTGATGCGGTTCCGGTAGCATAGGTCGTTTCTGAGGCAACGACTGCTTTTGGTGCGCTTTCAGAGGGCGTTGTTTTTTGGGGTTGGGAAGACGTATTGTTTCCTTCCGGTTTTTCAGCCGATGTATCGATCAAACAGACAACTGCCCCTACAGCAACAGCATCCCCTTCTTCTGCTTGCAGGGTAATTATACCGCTTTCTTCTGCGGGCAATTCAAGGGTCGCTTTGTCCGAGTCAACCTCTGCGATAGGTTGATCTTTTTCAACATAATCTCCGTCTGCAACTAACCATTCGGCAATTTCAACCTCTGTGATAGACTCTCCTGGAGAGGGAACTTTCATTTGTAAAATCATTGTCTTTCTATTTGATTTTCATGACTAAATTAGCGCATATTATTTTTTTGTGCATCAAAAACATATTCTATTACTTCCTCGTGGCGACGCTTAAAGCGTGTTGAACTTCCAGCTGCGGGTGCTCCGTAAAAACGACGCGTGGCAGGTCGAAAAGTATTGGCTTCTGGCAAATGAAGTAATAAATGTGACCAAGCACCCATATTTCTGGGTTCTTCTTGAGCCCATACAACATCTTTTGCATAGGTGTATTGTTTTAAAACGGATCGTATTTCTTCAACGGGTAGTGGGAAAAGCTGCTCCAAACGCACTAATGCAACATCCGTTCTCTTTTTTTGGTCGCGAGCTTCCAACAAATCGTAATAGAATTTTCCGCTACAAAATACCAGTGTTTTTACTTCCGATGCATTCACCTCTGAATCATCCAACAAAGGTTGGAAATGCCCTTGCGTCAATTCCGAAACGGAAGAGACTACTTTGGGGTGACGTAATAAACTTTTGGGTGTAAACACAATCAACGGCTTTCTGAAAGTTGCCTTTTGTTGACGGCGTAACAAATGGAAAAAGTTGGCCGGTGTTGAGCAATTGGTAACGAACATATTATCTTTTGCGCAGAGTTGCAAATACCGCTCCATACGTGCAGAAGAGTGTTCGGCTCCTTGTCCTTCGTACCCATGAGGCAACAACATTACAACCCCATTTTGAAGCTTCCATTTGTCTTCTGCTGCAGAGATGTATTGGTCGATCATGATTTGAGCGCCGTTACTAAAATCTCCAAACTGAGCTTCCCATATCGTAAGTGTTTTAGGACTTGCCATGGCATACCCGTAGTCAAATCCCAAAACACCGTATTCAGATAACAAAGAATTGTAAATATAGAGTTGGCTGGAAGTGTCGTTGAGTTGGTTTAGTAAAATAAGTTCTTCTTCAGAATCTTCAACTTTCAATACTGCGTGTCGGTGCGAAAAGGTACCTCTTTCAACGTCTTGTCCAGAAATTCTTACATCGTATCCTTCTTTCAAAAGAGATCCATACGCCAAAAGTTCTCCCATTGCCCAGTCAAGTTTGTCGGATTCGAAAAACATTTTCTTACGATCCGCAATCAATCGATCTGTTTTTCGAAGAAATTTTTTGTCTTTGGGCAACGAAGTGATTTTCTGCGCGATTTCCGTTAATTCTTTTTTGGGGAAAGCGGTATCAATCGCTTGCAGCATTTTATCTTCTTTGACACTAAAAAATCCTTCCCATTCGTTTTGCATAAATGGGGTAATAATTGTGGTCGATTCTTTACGAGAATCTTGTAATTTTTCTTCGAGGGAAGCTTTGTATTCGGCTTCCATTTCCCCAATGGTTTTTTCGGTAATAATCTTTTGGCTAATTAGTTTATTAGCATAGATATCTCTTGGGTTGGGATGATTGGAGATTGCTTTGTACAGTTTGGGTTGAGTAAAGCGCGGCTCATCGCCTTCGTTGTGTCCGTATCGACGATAGCCTAACAAATCAATAAAAACGTCTCTTCCAAATTGCATTCGGTAATCAAATGCAAATAGTACCGCATGAACAACTGCTTCGACATCATCGGCATTGACATGCAATACGGGAGAGAGTGTTACTTTGGCAACGTCTGTACAATAGGTACTGGAACGCGCATCCAAATAGTTGGTAGTAAATCCAATTTGGTTATTGACTACGATATGAATGGTTCCCCCTGTTTTGTATCCATCAAGCTGCGCCATTTGAACAATTTCATAAGCCAGTCCTTGTCCAGCAATAGCAGCGTCTCCATGAATAAGAATAGGCAATACTTTTTCGGGGTTGTCTGAGTAGTAGCGATCTTGTTTTGCGCGAACAATTCCTTCAACAACAGCTCCCACTGCTTCTAAATGCGACGGATTGGGTGCAATGTTCATTGTGACTTGAATACCGGCATCTGTTTGGCGGTTAGAAGTCCAGCCTAGATGATACTTTACATCTCCATCAAAAACGGCTTCTTCGTAATCTTTTCCATCGAATTCACTAAAAATATCTTTTGCCGATTTTCCAAAAATATTGGTCAGTGTATTCAATCGTCCTCGGTGAGCCATTCCCACTACAAACTCTTTGATTCCCTGAAGAGCCCCGTGTTCTACCAAAGCGTCTAGGGCAGGTATTAAGGACTCTCCCCCTTCCAAAGAAAATCGTTTTTGACCTACGTATTTGGTGTGCAAAAACCCTTCAAAAGCAACGGCTTGAGTGAGTTTTTTTAGAATATGTTGTTTTTGTTCTTCAGAAAAAGAAGGGTGATTTTCGTTTTGGTGGAGGCGATTTTGGATCCAACGAACCCGTTCTGGGTTTCGAATATATAGGTATTCAATTCCTATAGATTCGCAATAGACACGTTGCAAATGAATGATAATGTCTGCTAGTGTGGCAGGGCCGCCCAAACCTAAAATTTCTCCCGCATTAAAGACTGTTGATAAATCGTCTTGCGATAAGCCAAAATTTTCAACGTCTAGCGTGGGTAAGTACTTTCTTCGTTCTCTTACTGGATTGGTTTTTGTAAACAAATGCCCTCTCGAACGATACCCATTAATAAGTTTTATAACTTGAAATTCTTTCAGTACGTTTTCGGGGACTTGGGGTTCTGCTTGTTGTGCGGATTGCTCCATTCCAAAGTCAAATCCTTGAAAAAATGCGCGCCAACTGGGTTCTACACTGTCAGGGTCGACGAGATATTGATCGTACAAATTGGCAAAGTATGCGGTATGTGCCGCATTCAAAAAAGAATAATTGTCCATGAAATGTGCTAAACTTTCTAATGAAAGGCACTACAAAATTACTATATTTCATTAAAATGGCTGTCATTTCGAAGAAAAAAAATCGTTGTCTTTCAAAACTAAAAAAACTATCTTTATCGAGATGTTTGCACTGGTTGATTGTAATAATTTTTATGCTTCTTGTGAGCGAATTTTCCAGCCACAATTGGAAGGTAAGCCTGTCGTTATTTTATCTAACAACGATGGCTGTGTTATTGCGCGAAGTAACGAAGCCAAGGCATTGGGAATTCCTATGGGTGCTCCTGCTTTTAAGTATAAAAAGTTTTTTGAAACCCATAGGGTTTGGGTTTTTTCGTCGAATTATCCGCTTTATGGGGATATGAGTGGACGTATCATGAGCGTGCTAAAACAATTTACTCCGAATGTAGAAGTGTACAGTATTGACGAAGCTTTTTTGCAGTTTGAAGGTTTTGATCGATACAATCTCAATCCATACGGGATAGAGATCAAAAGACGAGTGCGGAAATGGACAGGAATGCCTGTCAGCATTGGTGTTGCTCCGAGTAAATCTTTGGCGAAAGTCGCTAATAAAATTGCGAAAAAATTCAGTGATAAAACCCAAGGCGTATATGTCATTGACTCGGAAGAAAAGCGAATCAAAGCCCTGAAGTGGACAAAAATCGAAGATGTTTGGGGTATTGGGAGTAAACACAGCAAGCGTTTACAGCTTCAAAACGTGCGTACGGCTTACGACTTTACGCAACTTCCCGATACTTGGGTGCGTAAACAAATGAGTGTAGTGGGTCTGCGGTTGAAAAAAGATTTGGAAGGCGAAGCTACTCTTTTATTGGAAGAAGGTGTGGCCTCCAAAAAAGCCATTGCCACTACTCGAAGTTTTGATAAAAACATTACAGAACTCGCTGATCTTAAAGAGCGAGTTTCTACGTTTGCTTCTTTGTGTGCCGAAAAACTTCGAAGGCAACAAAGCAGCTGTCATTTGGTTTATGTTTTTGTTAGAAGCAATCCTTTTCAAGAAAATCAACCGCAATATCGCAACGGACAAATGATAACGCTTCCGTTTGCGACTCATTCCAGTTTGCGTTTGAGTCAAACGGTTGTAAAGGCGGTTGAAAAACTTTATCTGCCTGGAATTCAATACAAAAAAGCAGGGGTTATTGTTATGGGATTGGTTCCGAGTCGTGAGCGACAACTGGATTTGTTCTGTGAAGAAAACCCAAAACACGACGCGCTGATGCGTGCAATTGACTCGGTTCATAGAAAGTATGGTAAACATAAAATCAAAATTGCCAATCAAAATTTGCAGCGTACCTTTGCAATGAAGCAGGCCCACTTATCTCCCCAATATACAACCCATATCGACGATATTATTAGGATAAAATAAGACGATTGAAGAAGAGAGAGCCGTCGGGAGGATTGCATTTTTATACTCCCGATCCAGAAGAAGCCACCGAGCAGTGGCTAGCAGAAGAAGGTGTGTCGGCGGGGTTTCCCTCGCCAGCAGATGATTTTAAGGAAGTTCGCATTAGTTTGGACAAAACCCTTATTAAAAACAAAGAGGCGACTTTTTATGCGCGTGTTGATGGAGAATCGATGATAGAAGCCGGGCTAGACGATGGTGATTTGCTTGTTATTGATCGCAGTTTGGAGCCTAAGGATGGAAAAATTGCGGTGTGTTTTATTGATGGAAATTTTACGGTGAAACGACTGAAAGTAACCGGAACGGAAGTCATGTTGATGCCCGAAAATAAAAACTACAAACCCATTTTGGTTACCGAAGATAACGAACTTCTTATTTGGGGAATTGTGACCTTTGTGGTTAAGGCGGTGTAGTACTACAACTGATCTAGCGGACTTGTAATGTTGTTTTTTGCTACTTTGGTAATGTGGGTGTAAAGTTCTGTGGTCTTAATGGATTTATGCCTTAACAATTCTTGCACGTACCTGATATTAATGCCGTTTTCGAGTTGGTGGGTGGCATAGGAATGGCGGAGGATGTGCGGCGTTACCGATTTTTGAATCTTGGCTTCTCGTGCATATTTTTTGATAAAATTCTGTATGCTTTTGGTGGAATATTTTCCGCCATTTTGTCCTTCAAAAAGGTAATTTTTGGGGTGATAGGCTGTATAGTATTGCCGAAGGCTTTTGAGCAACGTTAGTGGCAAGGGCAATGCACGGTCTTTTTTGCCCTTGGCAGCACGTACCATAAGACGCATGGCCGTAGAATCTATGTCTGTGATTTTTAACGCAATAACCTCTGATACTCGCAGCCCACAACCATAGAGGGTTTTTAAAATGCACTCATGCTTTAGGTTGGTGCATTGTTGAAGCAGTCTTTTTACTTCTGGGTCCGTTAAATACTTGGGAAGGGGGTTGGATTTGCGTTTGGGATAAAGTGGCGAGAGTTCTAGTTTGCGGTTGTAGTAAAGCAAATAAAACTTGGCAATACTCGCCAAAATTTGCTTTTGATAGACAGCGCTGATGCGATGTTTTGCTTGTAAGTGATGTATAAAATTTTGAATATGCGACAGGGTAACGTGTTCTAAATTGTACCGCTGAAAAGCCACCAAAAATTTGGTAAGCGCGTTTTTATAGGTTTTTATACTGGAGGGTGCGTAGCGTTGTAAATAAAGTTTTGCTTCAAAATCGGAAAGTAGGTTGTTGGTGTTGGGACACATAACATTCGCTTTAGGTAAATTGATATACGCAATAAATATAGCCTATTTCATTGATTTTCACAACTATATAAAAAAACCCCTAAAATGGATATACGAAACTTATATAAATTGGATATACGCAATGCGTATATTTGGGTGTTGTGGGCAATTAAACCAATCATAACGGTAAGATATTAACTCAAAAAGAGCTGATTATCATTATTATTTTCCCAACAACTTACGAATTACGATTATTGACTGCCCATTCGAACGACTGAATGGAGCTTGAATATAATGTTGGGAATAAACCGAAAAGCCAACTGAATTTTGGAGTAGGTGAACAAAATTTATTCAAATGATTAAAAAAGTAACAGTATTATTAACATTTACAGCTCTTATTCTTTCTTCGTGCAATTCAAAAAATAATAGTTATGTGGGAGTATGGCAGTGCAATATTGACTCAAAATACAATATCAAAATAGTTAACATAGGTAATAATAGCCTAAGTATAGAGCTAGATTCTGGTCGTGTAAAAAATGGCTCTGTAGATGATTCAGGGGTATTACGGACAGATGATGGTTGGACTTTAAGAATTAATGAAAATTCAGGTGAACTAATTATTCCAGATATGTGGGGAGGCTGTAGAAAAGGAAAAATGATGAAGCAATAATAACTGCCCACAACAAGGTATAACGTTCATAACGGCTCAAATCCCTATTCGAAATTTCGAGCCGTTTTGCTATCTTTATGGTTATAACGGAAAAGAACGTGCGTACTTTTCCGTTACGAACGTTATACTAAACCGTTAGGCACAATACGAACAAAAAAACCGAATCATACAATAAAAAAATATGATATGAGATTTACATTTAAAATTTTAATACTGTTAACCATATTTACATCCTGCTCAAACTCTGATGATGAGAATAATCCTGATTGTACATATACGCCAACTTTATTCACCGAAGAGGCTTCTAATATTACTGAAACCAGCGCAACTTTTAGCGGACAAATAATCGCACCAACTTGTGAAAGCACAGTTACTTCTCAAGGTTTTGTTTACGCCAAAACAACGCTTCCAAAAACTGATGATAACGTTATAGAAATTAATGGAGTTGATATTTCATCTGAAGCGACTAATTTGGAAAGAAATACTACATATTATATGAGAGCGTTTTTTGTAAATCCTACTGGAGAATATTACGGAAACGAAATTGAGTTTACAACAGCAATCGGAGAAATTAATATTTATACAAAAACTATAGAAAATATTACATTAAATAGTGCAACGACTGGAGGAATTATTAATGATGATGGAGATGGCACAATAATAAGTAAAGGAATATGTTGGAATACCTCTCAAAATCCCACAATTGACGACAACCAAATAGAAAATAACACTAACAACTATGACTTTAATTCAGAAATTACCGGATTAGAGGAGAACACAACTTACTATGTAAGAGCATATGCTACAAATGAAAATGGCATAACGTATGGAAATGAAGAAACTTTTTCAACCCTGTCATCTGTTTATGAAGTTGAGTTAAATATTACAGGGCATACAAATAGCTGTGGCGTTGAAGCAGAGTATTTTTATTATGAAATTAACTATAATATTGATGATAATGATACAATTTTTGAAGGAGCAGAAGGATTTGAAGGAACATCTTATAGTCATCCTCATTCATCCACTCAAGGATTACAAGAAATAACTATTCAGGATAATTTAGAAATAACAATTCATCTTGGACAATTTAATCCAGATAGTCCAAATGAAGATTTTAAAGGAGCTTATTTAGATAATATGACGTTAGTTATTAGAAATATAAATAGTAGTGAAGAAGTTTTGAATATTACATTACCTTCATTATTTATTTGTACTGACGTTGCTTATAAAAATATTGTCAATTTTAATCCTGTTGATAATAGTCACTCTATTGAACAATTAACTTATGGATTTTAAAAAAGTACTGTGCCTAACAATGGCTATAAGTAATTGCTTGTTCTCGCCTACTTCTGAAAATCCTCGCGGATTTTCAGCTAGGTGTGTACTTGCAAAGTCAAGTGCTAACCAACGCAACTACTCATACACTAGACCGTTAGGCAACATTTGCAAAAAATATTTTTTTTACATACTTTTGACGTTAGTAACGTAAAAGATTATTATGATAATATCTTTTGGTTCTAAAGAAACCGAAAAAATATGGAATGGTATCCGAGTCAAAAAAATGCCGATTGAAATACAAAATATTGGACGGAGAAAATTAAGAATGCTTAACAACTCGCAAGACATTGCAGATTTAAGAATTCCACCTTCTAACCGATTGGAAAAACTGACTGGAAAACTAAACGATTTTTATAGTATCAGAATTAACAAACAATGGCGAATAATATTTCAATGGGAAAACGGAAACGCAAGAGAGGTTGAAATAATTGACTATCATTAAAAAACAAAAGAAATGGAAAAATTACCAAATGTACAT
>JAURCF010000047.1 GCA_030828565.1 Flavobacteriaceae bacterium | reverse complement strand
CTGGACGAACTCCTGAGTTAAACAAGTCTGACTCCAAGAAAATTTGTCCATCAGTAATCGAAATTACGTTGGTAGGAATATAGGCCGAAACGTCTCCTGCTTGTGTTTCAATAATGGGTAATGCAGTTAGTGAACCTCCACCTTTTACAACCGGTTTCAATGAATCCGGAAGATCGTTCATTCCTTTAGCAATATTATCATCGGCAATCACTTTTGCAGATCGCTCTAACAAACGCGAGTGAAGGTAGAAAACATCACCAGGATATGCCTCACGTCCCGGAGGGCGACGAAGCAACAACGACACCTCACGGTAAGCAACAGCTTGTTTTGACAAATCATCATAGATGATCAATGCTGGGCGTCCTGTGTCGCGAAAATACTCTCCAATAGCCGCTCCTGCAAAAGGGGCGTAAACTTGCATGGGTGCTGGATCGGATGCGTTTGCCGCTACAATAGTTGTATACGCCATCGCTCCTTTGTCTTCCAATGTTTTTGCAATTCCTGCAACGGTAGAAGCCTTTTGACCAATCGCTACATAGATACAAAATACAGGCTCTCCTGCATCGTAAAATTCTTTCTGGTTTAGGATTGTATCGATACACACCGTAGTTTTTCCGGTTTGACGGTCACCAATCACCAATTCTCGTTGTCCTCGTCCTACAGGAATCATGGCATCAATCGATTTGATTCCAGTTTGTAAGGGTTCGTTTACAGGTTGACGAAATATAACTCCTGGGGCTTTTCGCTCCAATGGCATTTCATAAAGATCGCCTTTGATAGGTCCTTTTCCATCAATGGGGCTTCCAAGGGTATCCACAACACGGCCTACAATATTTTCTCCGACATTGATAGAAGCAATTCGTTGTGTACGTTTTACTGTGTCTCCTTCCGAAATTTCTTTGGATGGTCCAAGCAATACAACTCCTACATTGTCTTCTTCAAGGTTCAAAACAATTCCCTCAAGACCTGAGTCAAAACTAACCAATTCGCCGTATTGAGCGTTGGAAAGTCCGTATACTCGAGCAATCCCATCTCCTACTTGCAATACCGTTCCTACCTCATCCAAAGATGCTGTAGAATCGAATCCTGATAATTGTTGCTTTAAAATTGCTGATACTTCAGCGGGCTTCACTTCTGCCATGTTTATAGTGTTGAAACGTTTGTATTAGTAATAAATGTTCGCTTGAGCATTTGCAATTTGTGTGCAACGCTTGCGTTGTATTGCACGTCTGCAATGCGCAATACAAATCCTCCCAAAATAGTTTCATCAACTTTATTTTCTAAAGTGACTTTTTTGTCGGTGAGGGTTCCTATTTTGTCGAGCACTTGTTTTTTGAGTGCTTCGTCAAGTGGAACTGCTGTTGTAACATAAGCTATTTCGCGACCTTCGTGTTGGTCAAAAAGGCGGGTATATTGATGGGCAACGGCGCCCAACAAATCGATTCGATTGTTGGTTACCAACAATGCAAGAATTTTGGAAGAAACTGCGTGTAATGAAGAAAAAACAGCCATCACTGCTTTTTTCTTTTGGGTATTCTTTAAGACTGGACTCGCCAAAATTTCTTTCAACTCGGTGCTTTGCGATACTGTAGCAACAATGTCTAGCATGTTTTGGTTTACGTCAGCCGCTACTTGTTTATCAATAGCAAATGACAATCCCGCTTTGGCATATCGTAAGGCAACTCTACTTCCCTTCATTCTTTGTTATTTCAAGGTGACGTCTTGCAAAAGACTTTTCACCATTTTAAATTGTTTGTCTTTTTCAGACAATTCGGACTTTACCACTTTTTCGGCAATTTCAATAGACAATTGCGCTACTTGATTTTTAAAATCAGCAACTGCAGCTTGTTTTTCACTTTCAATCGTTGCTTGCGCTTGTCGAATAATGCTGGCTGCTTGTGTTTGAGCCTCTGTTTTTGCCGAATCAATTACGTTGGCTTTCATTTCACGTGCTTCTTTCAACAAAAGATCGCGCTCTGCTCGAGCCTCCTTAAGAATACGTTCGTTATCGGATTGAAGATTTTGCATTTCTGCACGAGCTTCTTCTGCCGATTTCAAGGCGTTTTTAATACTTTCTTCTCGTTCGCTTACGGCGCCCAAAATAGGTTTCCAAGCAAATTTCTTGAGAATTAATAGTAAAAATATAAAGGTCAATCCCGTCCAAAAAACGAGTCCAAACCCAGGAGTTACTAAATCCATTTTCTTTTTTTTTAATAAAAGTAAAAGTGCAATCTGATTGACCGCACTTTTACCTTTGAATTACTTAAGGAAGGAAACAACTACTGCAAATAACGCAACCGCCTCAACGAAAGCCGCTAAAATTAGTGCAGATGATTGAATCTTACCGTGCATTTCTGGTTGACGAGCCATTGCTTCCATAGCTTGACCTCCAATTTTACCAATACCTACACCAGCTCCTATTGCTGCTAAACCAGCTCCTATTGCTGCGATTGATCCTAAATCCATAGTTATAATATTAAAAATTAAATTAATGATGTTCTTCTTCTGTGGCCATACCGAAGTATAAAGCCGATAATACTGTAAAAATATATGCTTGAATGGCTGTTACTATAATTTCTATGACTGCGATAAACAACGCAAACAATACAGAAACCGGAGCAACGGCAATGGTTTTAAATACAAAGATGAGAGACATGAGTGCCAAAATGATAATGTGACCTGCAGTAATGTTAGCAAACAAACGAATCATCAAAGAGATGGGTTTGACAAGCATTCCTATTACTTCAATCGGTGCAAGGAAAATCTTCATAGGGACAGGAACACCCGGCATCCAAAATATGTGTTTCCAGTAATTTTTATTTCCACTAAAAGTGGTGATGATAAACGTAAAGGTTGCCAATGTAAAAGTAAAGGCGATGTTTCCACTCAAGTTAGCGCCGTTAACAATAGGAATCAATCCAAAGATATTGTTGATCCAAATAAAGAAAAAGATGGTCAGCAAATACGGCATATAGCGTTTGTATTTGTGTTCTCCAATCATAGGAACTCCTATTTCATCGCGAACAAACAAAATCAGTGGTTCCATAAACCCCGCTATTCCAGTAGGAACGTTGTCGGGAGATTGCTTGTATTTTCGGGCAGTGGTAATAAATAAAAATAACAAAACCAATACCGATACCCACATCATAAACACGTTCTTAGTGATTGAAATATCGAGCGGTTTGCTTGCATTGATTGGGTAATTGTCTTCGTTAAAAGCAAGCGCTGTTGCTTCCGAGTCTAATTGATATACTTTTTCGTGAAAATTAACAAAACGGTGTCCATTGCGTTCTACAATGACTTCGCCATTGCTATCGTGGTGAAATTCGCTAGACATAAAAGTGATCATTTCACCATCCACCCAAAGAAGTATAGGAAGAGGAAGCGCAATTGAATGACCGTTCCAATCCCACAAGTGAAAACCGTAAGCATCTTTTACGTGATGCATGATCATTTCTTTGGGGTTAAATTCTTCTTGTTTTTTGTCTGTTGAATCTTCAGAACCAAATCCTGAAAAGGAACACAGCATTACAACAGCTAACAATTTTATTTTTAAGGCTTTAACTCCCATTGATTCTCTAAAAAATGCTTTATTTAAAATCTGTGCAAATCTACATACATTCTCTGAAAAGACAAACATAAATTTAATTTAATTATCGTCTTTCAAAAATTCATACCACAAAATACTTAGGTTGTGTTTTTTAACAGCGAATTGAGTAAATACAGCTCTACGGCTAAAAACAAAAAATAGGCAATAAAAAAATTGAACGTATCGGTGTGCTTATCTTCCATCTCACTAATAAATAATGGCGTTAAAAACAAAATAGCCAACAGCATTTTTAAAATGGTCAATCCTAAAAAGGTATTCATGATTTGAGTGTTTCCATTCAAAAGCTTTCTAACCAATACAAAACAAAAAGCAACGGTAATGAAGAACAAAAATGCATAGATTTTCCACAAAGGAAATAACAAAGTACTGGGTTCAAAAAAAGAGATTAGTATGTATTGGTGAGCAAAAAAAGCGACTCCAATAGCTAATAATGACTCTATAAAAACAGTTTTTGCTACTTTCTTAGGATTCGGACTCATTGCGGTTTTTGGGTTTGTAAGTGACTTGACGTATGGTTAGGCCCAATGCCACAAAAACAGACAATAAGGAAAAAATAAGGGTATAAAAGGGTGTTTCGGTCGCATATTTTTTGTCGAGATGCGCTCCAAAAAAAGTTCCAAAACCAATTATGGCAATCATTTGAAAAGCGATTCCTGAATACTTCAGATATGCTTTAGGCGGTTTTTTCGGAGTTGACATTGGAGTCTGAGGCGCTTAACGTTTTGACATTGTTTCCTCTCATTTGACAGGAGGCGTTTAAGGAAGCGCCTTCTTCCACCGACAGTTTTCCAATCTCAATTTCTCCCTCTACTTTAGCGCTTTTTTTAAGAAATAGAAGTTCCGAAACATTGAGTGTGCCATTAAAAAAACCTTCGATATCGGCATTGACACAGGTCATTTGGCCCATGATTTTTCCGTTTTCGCCGATGACTATTTTTCCAGAAGTAGTAATGCTTCCCTCTAGGGTCCCATCAATTCTAAAATCGGCTTCGGAAGTAATATCTCCGACTATGGAAGTGTTATTTTCTATTCGGTTGGGTTGTCTTGAAGAATCCATGATGTGTATTTTTAAAGTTTAGGGTTTAAAAACGATTCCAACGTCTTGTAAATCAGACCGTTTTTGTAATCGGATGACAAAGCTACGAAATTTTTATCTTTCACCAAATAGTCCTTATTGAACTGTAACAATTCGGAAAATCCTGCCGCTTCGTTTTGGTTTTTAAATCCATGGACAACCACAAACTGGTGGCTTCGGTTGTAAACATCAATCGATACAGAAATGTGATTTTTGTTCAATTCCGAAATCACGCGGCGAAGTGATTTTTGGAGCGTGTTTGGGGAAACTGTATCGGTCTTTTCAAAGGGAAATACTATTTTGGCTTTTCCATCGGTTGCTTTTTCGGGCTGCTCCCATTTCTGGACACGGCTAAGCTGCTGGGCTGCCTCGATGCCAGCGGTTTGTCTTGGGTACAATTCAACCACGCTTTCCAGCGCTTTTTGATACGCCTCTTTCCCATCGAGTCTTCCAATGGCGGTAGCTCGAAGAAGTGCAAATTTGGCGGCAAAATCCCTGTTATCGGTTTGTATCATACGCCGATTTGCAGCAGCGATAACCGTCTCAAAATTTTGTTGATCCAACAATTCTTGGAGCCCTTCATAAGCTTCGGTGAGTTGACTTACTTCGGTCAATAGCGAAGACGGATTGCGGAGCAATTCCGCATAAGCACTGTTGGGAGCCTCGCTTACAATTGCCGCTTTCAAAGCGGCAGATTCAGGATTGTTTTGAGCCACCAATGTTTTGTACAAATGATATTGCGTTTTCAATTTCAGTTGGGCCGGTGGCGAAAAAGTTAATAACGATTCAAAGCGTTGTTTGGCCAACGAATAATCAGAAAATTTCTCCTTATAGGTAATTCCTGTATCAAAATACGCTTGATTTCGAATACCAACCAAACTATCAATTTCATTGGGATCGGTAGGTATTTTTTCAACCCATACTTCTACGGGGTCTTTGGGCGCAACCTCGGTGAGTATTTCCTTCGTTTCGGAAGGGTCTTCCAAGTCAACGTTCACTGAAACGGTTCTGTTCCAGTTGTCTATCAGCGAACGTTTCCCCCAAAGGCGTTCAAAATCTTTTTTTCCTTGAGCGACCAAAGCTGGGTTGTAAAAATAAAAATTGGAAGCCGTCCCCAAGGCTTTTTCGGCAGAAGCTACTTTTGCTTTCAACGAATCGGCTGCTGCTTTCTCTGCTAGGGCGGCTTGTTTTTCTATATACTCCCTAAAAAATGCACGTTGGTTTTCGGGAGACATTCGAATAAGTTTCAAAATGCTATCCGTTTCACTGCGTTGATTTTCATAAGCAATAACCTCTTCCAAATTTTTGCGCTTGCGCTCAATGGTTCGGAATTTTCGTGATTTTGAGTCCAAGTTTGTAAGAGTACTATCGAGGTATGCACCCGCTTTAAGATAGTCCGCTTGTCCAAACCAATGAGAGGCTAACCTCTGGTAGGTATTGGAAGCCATAGAGCGATCGTTGGTATTGGCACGAAGGGCTTTGTTGAAATGCTTAACGGCCTGTTGGGTGGAATCTTTTTCAAAACAAAACAAAGCCCGTTGGTAATGAATCAAATGAAGAAAAGGGCGGTTTTCTCGGTTTTTGATAGCATCTTCAAACAAATCGGTATGCACCTCCCACGACAAAGAAGAATTTCGAATTACAGCCTGTTGGGCGTTGACAAAATATATTCTTGGAATTTTTCTTTTAAAATTGACTACCTGTTGAAATGCGGTTGCTGCCGAGTCTCGTTCCCCTTTGTTTTCGTAGAGTTGTCCTAAAATATAGGCATATCGAGCGGATAGTTCATTGTCTTTGGTGAGTCCTGCGGCTACTTGTAGGGGCGCAAGTGCCGAATCGGGTTGTTGCAATTGCAAATGCGCCATGGCCTTGACTGCTTGAGCGCTAGCAATGGTTTGGGTAGAAAGTGTGTTTTGACTCAGCAGTAAGTTAAGGGATTCCAAGGCTTTGGACTCTTGATCCAAGCGAATATGCGTTTTGGCAAGCCACACAATTCCTTCGTTCCGACGGTCGCTTTTGACATAATTTTGAAGGAAAAACCGCAAGGCCTCTTGAGCAGGAATAAAACGCTGATCGAAATAGCGCGCTTGTCCCAACAACAAATACGCCTCATCGATTTGTGAATTGCGTTGTTTGCCTTCAAAAACCATGGAGTGTTTTTGAATGGATTTTACTGCCTTTTCTTCAGCTCTTTGAAAATTGGGGTTGTAAACACGATCTCCCAAATCGTTTTCCAACAGCGAGAGGCGTTCGACGGGAAGTACCTCCCAAAAATTATCTTGATAGTTCGTCCGAAGGCTTGTCAATCCTTTGGAAAAGGCTTCGTTTCCATTAAACATCACATTGAATTTAGTGACCGTTTTGTGATACGACCGACTAAAGACATTATTTTTTTTGGTGGAACAACCCGCAAGGAGGAGCAATGTAGCGCCTAAAAGCAATACGTAGTGAACGGTTCTTTTCAATGAAATGGTTTCTTTTTAAGAAACTATAAAAATACGGTTTTAGTATAAGATTGCCTGAAAATCTTGTTACTTTTTAAGTTTCTGTTTGGTTTTGAATTCGTTTGAGGCATTTTGTTAGGCTTCTTGACTTTTTTGTGCAAAAAAAGTTTCCAAATCTTTGAGCGTTTCTGTTTGAGTTTTGATGTCTTTCACAATTTCTCCTTTATCGAGCACCACAATTCGTTCGCAAACCTCGGTCACATGCTGAAGGTCGTGACTAGAAATCAAGAGCGTAACCCCTTTTTGTTGGGACCATTCGCGCAGCAATTCTTTCAATCGAATTTGAGTAGAAGGATCCAAATTTGCAAAAGGCTCATCCAAAACAATCACCGAGGGAGATCCAATCAATGCGCCCACAATCCCCACTTTCTTTTGATTTCCTTTGGAAAGGTCGCGCAAGTATTTTTTTTGCTTCAACACTTCACCGTGAAAAAAATGTTCAAATTGCCCTACAAACGCATCCACTTCGGAGTGTGACAACCCACGAAGATCTCCGATAAAATAAAAATACTCTTCGGGAGTAAGGTAGCCAATTAGAAAGGTTTCGTCCAAAAAAGCAGTGGTAAATTCTTTCCATGCTTCGGACTTACTCACGTCAACATCCCCGTTGGTAATGGATCCTTCGCTGAGGCGGATAAGATCCAAAAGCGCACTAAAAAGAGTGGTTTTACCAGCGCCGTTGTTCCCAACCAATCCAAAACTTTGTCCCGAGGGAACTTCCAAGTGATCGATCGCCAACACCTGCTTTTCTCCGTATGATTTTTTAAGTTGTTTTATGTGTATCATGATGATGTTATTTTTGTTTGTAGGCCCAAAGTGTTTTGTGTTTTTGAGAAACGTAAATGCGTTCGATTGTTGTAAAAACAAGGTTTTTAAACGCCAATCCTAACACGCCTGTCAGTGCAACCAACGCAAGCCCTAGCTGTTCACTGTATAGGGTGCCCAAAAAATAGATAAGTACAGGAAGCACCAATTTGGGAATGCTGAGCAACACGGTTTTGACATTAAACGCCTGCTTGTCGCCAAAAGCTTTTTTGTTGGACGTTAAGTCAATGGGCATTTTGATATAAGCACCGCCCCACAACACCAAATAGCTGTTGACTCCAATGTTGTAAACTGTAGCCACCAAAATAAAGAAAAACACATCCCATCCAAAGTAAATATAGGGTATCGAGAGTAGCCAACTGAAAACTGTCGCCACAACAATTAAGGCCCATTTGGAATTTAAATACTCACGGTACGAGGTGTTTTGAGTCATTAGTAAAGGATAATAAGCGCTGTCCCAACTGGGAACAAATTGCCCAAAGCTGAACAAAAACCCTCCGGAAATAAAAATGCCTGCAAAAACAAACCACATGGGACCGTTGTACATGGCAACACTGCCTGTAAAAAAGAACAACCCATAAAACAAAAAGAAAAAACTCATCAGAGCAGTGGACTTGGAACGCTTGTTTCTCAAAATCAACCGCAAGTCGTTTTTTAGAAAAACAGCGGTTTTTCCAAACCGATTCAACCAGGTAAAATCTTGTGTTTTGGCTTCGGTTTGTTGGCGTGCCAATCCGCCGTCCAAATACATTCCTTTTTTGTAATCAGAAAAGGCCGCTCTGTATAAAAACACCAACAAGATTAAAGGAATACTTGCTGCAATGGGATGTTCGTAAAGAGCTTGAAAAACTGGGCCTGAATAAACTGTAATATCAAAAACATCAACATAATGCAATCCGCCAAGCACTGCCAAAACAGACAACGCAATTGCACCTACTTTGTTGTTGTTATTGATCAAAAGGTTGAGGTAATTCGTGCTCAATACAAAAGATAGCACGCCCACAAACCACGATAATACACCCCCCCAATTATGACCTTCAACCACCAATACAATGGAAAATGGAACCGTAAAAAAAAGTCCCAGCCAATTGAAGGCTGAACTCAGTGTTTTTCCCATCGCAAAATGAACGATTTTGTTTTTCGAGATAGGATGCAATAACAAAGGTGCAATGTTCACAACCGGCGTTTTTTGAATAAAATAACGCAAGACTACCCAATAAAAACAACCGTAAATCAAAAATTGATTGACCGTCAATAACGGATCCAACGCCATTTCATTTTGAATGAAGGGATACACCAAAGCGCCCATAATAGCAAAGGTAGCCGCAAAATAAAGCGCAAAAAATCCTATCAAGATCTTCATTGCTAAGTGGGTAGAAAACGACGCCGATCGCGTAAAGGATTTCCATTGAAGGGATACAAATTGAAACATCATTTTGTGTGTATAAATAGAATTTTGTTCCATAAAGGGCTGAACGGGCGATACTAATTTACAAAAAAAATTGTAATGAAATCCTAAGAGGTTCGTTATTTTTGTAAAAAACAATTACTATGTCAAAAGGACATTCCTTGCTTATTTCAGATTATCGTCGCGAAACACCTTCAGCCATTTCCATTGCTTTTGAAGTGCCCAACGAACTCCAAAACGAGTTTCAATTCAAAGCTGGGCAATTCCTTACCCTCGAAGCCAATATCGACGGAGAGGCCGTGCGAAGAGCCTATTCGATTTGTTCCGCTCCCGATTCGGGAGAACTGAGAGTGGCTATCAAAGAAGTGCCCAACGGTCGCTTTTCTAGCTACGCCAATCGCAGCCTCCGGCAAGGAGATTCATTGCGGGTGTTTCCACCAGAGGGTCGGTTTGTGTTTGATGCGCAACAGCCCAAACACATCGGCGCTTTTGCTGCTGGTAGCGGAATTACTCCCCTACTGTCGATTGCCGAAACTGTATTGAATACGCATCCCGACAACCAATTTACCTTGTTGTACGGAAACAAAACTCAAGAAGATGCGCTGTTTTACAACGCTCTGCATTCGCTTAAAAAACAATATCCCTCGCAGTTTATTCTGCACGAAATATATAGCCAAGAACGGGTGAAAAACGGCTTGTTTGGTCGAATGGATGGTGGTACGGTGAAGTTTGTTTGCAAACAAAGTCCGAAGGCTATGGACGCTTTTTATATCTGTGGTCCCGAACCCATGATTCATACTGTTAAAGACAGTTTACTGGAAATAGGCGCAGACGAAACAGCAATTTTCTTTGAATTGTTTACCCCAGCCGAAGCGAGTCAACCTGTTGCGACCCCAAAGGGCAATGCGCACGTAACCCTCGTAGTGGATGAAGAAACTTTTGTGTTTGACATGCGTAGTAACACAACCCTTTTGGAAGCGGCCTTGTCCCAAAAAATCGATGCACCCTATTCCTGTCAAGGAGGGGTGTGCAGTACGTGCATTGCTCGGATTTCTGAAGGAACTGCCGAAATGGAGCAAAACCAAATTTTGACCGACGATGAAGTCGCCCAAGGACTCGTGCTTACCTGCCAAGCGCATCCTACCAGCGCATCCCTGCGGGTTGATTTTGATGATGTTTAAGGAAAACGTAACGGCTTCCAGAGGTTGTCCCAATTAGGATTGACTCGCTCTATTAAATTAATTTTCCACTGCCTGTGCCCATTTTTTAACTGCTTTTCTCTGGCAATGGCATCGTTGATGTACTGAAACTCCTCAAAATATACCAGCATTTTAAGTTTGTGCCTTGCTGTAAATTTACTCCCTTCTCCTCGGACATGTTGTTCCATCCTGATATTTAATCATGGGGTACGATTGTTTCTTATCATGCTGAAACAAGTTCAGCATGATAAGAAACGAGTTCAGGGTAACAGTTGCTGTTTGGGGAATTAGTAGTGTAAAAATGGGGATTAGGCGTTTTTAGAGAGGATGACAAGAATTCTTGCTATTATGTGTTTTGGATCCATCGAACGCATTGCCGATTCGTAGCCTTTTGGGATGTGTGATCCGTAGACCGAAGTAGGTAGTTTGGGATACAAAGTTCTGTCGGCTGTAAGGGCAAAAGATGCGGGCTGTCCAAAAGGCGCAAATCCAGCAAAAGGATGGGTTTGTCCCCAAAGCGTAACCACTGGAATGTTGAAATTAGTCGCCAAATGCGCATTGGCAGAATCCATAGACAACATCAGGTTTAGGTTGGAAATAATCGCCAACTCGTTTTCCAAAGAAAAACGATTGGCTGTACTAGTTACTCCTGGAAAGGCTTTTTCCCATAACTCACACTGTTGTGCTTCAGAAACCCCGCCTCCAAAAAGAAAAACGCAATGTTCTTGTTGCAAATAGGCAATGACCTTTTGCATCAAATCGAGGGGATACACTTTTCCAGGATGGGCCGCAAATGGAGCAATTCCAATCCACGAGCGGTCTTTGGGCGGAAGACTTTGTGAAATTGATTCGGACAGTGGGAGCGGATCGATGTGCTCACTTACTGTCAAATCAATGTCAAATCCTAACTTTGAAAAGACTTCAGCGTACCGGTAGGGAGTGCTTTGTAAAGGAGCAAAGATTTTGTTTTTGGCACGGGTCAATCGGCGTTTTGCTGCGCGACCTTTGTTGATTTTCCGGACTCGATAGCCATGCAAACGAAAAAAAAACCGCAACAAATGTGTTCTTAAAACCGCATGAAGATCGGCAACGGCCGTGGGGTGCAATTTTTTTAATGCTATAAATAGCTTCCACAATCCTCTCACTCCTTTGTGGGTGTTCTTAAAATCGGGAGTAATGATTTGTAGATGAGGGAATTCACTAAAAATTGGCGCAAAGAACGGACGCGTGACTAGAGTGACCTGAATTTTTGGGTTTTGATGAAACAGTCTGCGCAGTACCGGCACCAACATCGCCACGTCTCCCATTGCTGAAAAACGAAAAACGAGAACGTGCGGTAGACGCTTCATATTATGCCTTGGGTTGATAAAGAACCGGATTGAGTTCTGTTTCGTTGTACATTTTCATTTGCTTGTATACTTTCATATACTTATTTCCCACCTCAATATCGCTCAGCAATTGATCGATCGCCGTAGAAAGGTCCTTTTTTTGTTCCAACAAAACATCGAGCTTGGCCTGACATTGTTGGCGATGCTCGGCTGAAGCCGAAGAACGCTTGGCCTCTTCTTGCATGTGGTATATTTTGAGTGCCAAAATCGACAAGCGATCCAATGCCCATGCGGGACTTTCAGAGTTGATCGTAGCATTGGGCAAAACAGCAACGGATTTGTAGCGCTCTAAAAAATAGCTGTCTATGTACTCTACCATATCGGTTCGGTCTTGATTGGAAGCATCGATTTTCCGTTTCAATTCCAATGCACCCACCGGGTTGATATGCGGATCTCGAATGATGTCTTCGTAATGCCACTGAACCGTGTCAATCCAGTTTTTTCGGTACAACAAGTGCTCTACAGCATCTTTATCGTAGGGATTGGAAAAGGGTTGATCAACCGTGTCTAAAACGTGGTATTGAACAATGGATTTTTGAAAAATTGCAAAAGCAAACGAACTGAACATACTGATGATTTTGGACAAAGATAACCAATCGTAGGAAATTGAAAGGCTGTTTTTAGGAGAAGAACCATTGCAGAAAAGCAATCGCCCAGGCGCCAAAGAAAAAGAGGTTTTTTTGCCAATTTTTTGGAAGGGTGGTTAGTGTAAATGTCATAACAACAGAAAAAGGAAAGGCGAAAAACAAAAGAGGATTGTTTTGCTGACCGCTGTAAAAAACATCAGTGAGCCCAAAAATAACACAAGTCACTATCATAATCACTCGGGTGCTTTTTTCGGTATTGTTTTGCGTCATTCCAAATAAAAAATACCGCATGGCCGCCAAAAACACCATAACAAACAACAAGATTTTATTCCACGAAATTGTGTCGAAAGCAAATGCGATTTGATTCCAAAAACGTGGGGAGGAAAAAAGAAAGGGTTGGTTGAGCAAAAAAGCGATGGCATTGTACAAAATCAAAGGTATAAGCAAAACAATGACTGCCAATATCCATATCCGCAACGAACGAATTTCAAACAAAAACAAGGCCGCCAAAAAGAGAGGAACCCCCCACAAAGAAGGTGCAAATATCATTACGGCAATGCCCAAGCTTAAGCCGCTATTGAAGATGTTTCGAAGCGGGTTTTCTACAAAGGGTATCGTTAGAAACTGTCGAAAGGCAAACAATACAAAAAGATAAGCCGCTATTGTTGTT
>JAURCF010000061.1 GCA_030828565.1 Flavobacteriaceae bacterium | reverse complement strand
CTAAGCTAGGTTTTAATGAAAACTAAATGTTCAATAATTATTAAATTTTAGCAGTTTTAACTGTCTTAATAATTCTTGCAGCAATTTTGTATGGATCAGCGTTAGAAGCAGGACGTCTGTCTTCTAGCCAGCCTTTCCAGCCTTTTTCAACAGTCATAATTGGAATTCGAATCGAAGCGCCTCGATCTGAAACTCCGTAACTGAATTCATGAATAGACTGGGTTTCGTGCAGACCAGTCAATCGTTGGTCGTTGTATGCTCCATAAACCTCAATATGCTCTTTTACAAAAGGTCGGAATGCTTCACAAATTTTCTCATACGTTTCTTTAGAACCACAAGTTCTAAGGGTGGTATTGGAGAAGTTAGCATGCATACCCGAACCGTTCCAGTCAGTAGCACCAAGCGGTTTTGGATGGTAATCGATAGCCAGACCGTAGTCTTCAGCCAATCGTTCTAATAAGTAACGCGCTACCCAAATCTGGTCTCCAGCTTCAGCAGCACCTTTAGCAAAAATTTGAAACTCCCATTGTCCAGGAGCTACCTCACCATTGGTTCCTTCAACGTTTAAACCAGCATCCAAGCAGATGTCTAAGTGACGATCCATGATTTCACGTCCGAATGAATTTTTTGCACCCACTGAGCAGTAGAACTGTCCTTGTGGTGTTTGATCTTTAGGAAAACCTAAAGGTAAATTTGTTTCTGGATCCCACAAGAAGTATTCTTGCTCGAAGCCGAACCAAAAATCATCATCATTGTCATCGATAGTTGCACGACCGTTTGAGGCGTGTGCAGAGCCATCCGCATTTAAAACCTCTGTCATAACCAAATACGCGTCTCTTCGAACGGGATCTGGATAAATAGCAACAGGTTTTAGTAAACAATCTGAAGAACCTCCTTCGGCTTGCAAAGTAGAACTTCCATCAAATGACCACATGGGGACTTCTTCCAATGTACCGCCGAAATCAGAAACAACTTTCGTTTTGCTTCGAAGATTCGCAGTAGGAGTATAACCGTCTAGCCAGATATATTCCAATTTTGATTTACTCATAATAATAGATTTTTGTAATTATTTAGGTTACAAATTTAATTTTTTTCTAGAACCTCTCAATATTATGGGGTAAAAAGTAATCAACTATTCTAAATTTTTATTAACACCCCATTTTTTTTTGGGTTATATTATGTTTAAAGCATTTATTTGTTTTTAAAATGATAATTTCATAAAACTCTACAAATATTCCGTCAAATACGTTAATTTTGCTTAGAATTTAAATCAAATTAAAAATCCTAAAACACAACCTATGGCCACCTTACGTTTCGAAGCTCTCAAAAAAGCCTTTCAAAAAAAACCTTTACAAATTGACTTTCCTATGAAAAAATCCAAACGGTTTGGTGAAAACGTTTTTGGAATTGAAACAATGCGTCAATACCTAACTAATGATGCATTGAATAGTGTAAAATCAGCCATTGATAAAGGCACTAAAATTACGCGCTCTGAAGCCGATCAGATAGCAACATCTCTAAAAGATTGGGCGCTGTCCAAAGGTGCCACTCATTATACACACTGGTTTCAACCCTTAACAGGTGCAACCGCCGAAAAACACGATGCCTTTTTTGATTTCACTCTTGATGGAACCGCTATTGAGAAATTTGAAGGAAGTCAATTGGTTCAACAAGAACCCGATGCTTCCAGTTTTCCACACGGTGGAATTAGAAATACTTTCGAGGCTAGAGGATATACCGCGTGGGATCCTACCTCTCCAGCTTTTATTTATGGAACTACGCTTTGTATTCCGACTGTTTTTGTTTCTTACACAGGCGAGGCCTTGGATTACAAAACTCCATTACTTCGTGCCTTACAAGTTGTGGATCAAGCTGCAACAGGAGTCGCAAAATATTTTGATAAAAATGTAACCAAAGTGATTTCAACCTTGGGTTGGGAACAAGAGTATTTTTTAATTGACAAAGACCTAGCACTTACCCGTCCCGATATTATGTTGTCTGGCAGAACCTTATTGGGTCACTCGCCAGCCAAAGGTCAACAACTTGACGATCACTATTTTGGATCCATTCCTAGCCGAGCACTTGCTTTTATGAGAGAACTCGAAGAAGAGTCCCTGCTTCTAGGAATTCCTGTCAAAACACGGCATAACGAAGTAGCTCCTAACCAATTTGAGTTGGCGCCTATTTTTGAGGAAGCCAATTTGGCAGTTGACCACAACTCCCTTTTGATGGATATTATGGGGAAAATTGCTAGCAAGCATAGTTTTAAAATTTTACTTCACGAAAAACCCTTTGAAGGTATCAACGGTTCTGGAAAACACAACAATTGGTCGCTTTCTACCGACACAGGTGTAAACCTACTCAGCCCTGGAAAAACTCCGATGAGCAATCTTCAGTTTTTGACCTTTTTTGTGAATACAATCAAAGCTGTTCAGGACAACGAGGAGTTGCTGCGCGCCACTATTGCTAGTGCAGGAAACGACCATCGATTGGGGGCTAACGAAGCTCCGCCAGCCATTATTTCGGTATTTATTGGTCAACAACTTTCCAAAGTGCTGAACAACCTAGAAAACGTATCCAAAGGAAAATTATCTCCCAAAGAAAAAACCGATTTAAAATTAAATGTTGTCGGTAAAATTCCGGAAATATTATTAGACAATACTGACAGAAACAGAACTTCTCCTTTTGCATTTACTGGAAATAAGTTTGAATTTAGAGCCGTTGGATCTTCGGCCAATTGTGCCAATCCAATGACAGTTCTTAACACCATTGTTGCCAAACAGCTCATAGACTTTAAAAAGGAAGTGGATGGTCTCGTTAAAACAAAAAAACTCAAAAAAGACGATGCTATTTTCAATGTGATTCGTGAGTACATCAAAAGCTCCAAAAAAATCCTTTTTGAAGGTGATGGATACAGCGACGATTGGGAAAAGGAAGCCATGAAAAGAGGCTTGAGTAACAACCGAAAAACTCCAGAAGCTCTCAAAGCCAAAGTTTCAAAAAAGAACATTGCGCTTTTTGAGTCAATGGGTGTTATGAATGCTGTAGAGTCTCATGCACGTTATGAAATCGAACTTGAAGAGTATTTGATGCGTATTCAAATTGAGGGAAGAGTCTTGGGTGATATTGCCCGAAATCATGTCATTCCAACTGCAGTTCGCTATCAAAACACCTTGATTGAAAACGTCAAAGGATTGAAAGATATTTACGACAAAGACTATAAAAAACATGCCAGTGAGCAAATGGAATTGATCGAGAAAATATCCGACCACATTGCCAATATCAATCGAGGAGTTACCGATATGATCAATGCTCGTAAAAAAACCAATTCTATGAAAAACATAGAGCAAAAGGCACAGAGTTATTGTTACGATGTGAGACCTTTGTTTGACGTAATTCGATACCATTGTGATAAACTGGAACTAATGGTTGACGACGAACTATGGTCGCTTACCAAATACCGCGAATTGTTATTTATGCGATAGATTTTTTGCAAACGTTTTCTTTTCATCTTCTTAAAAGGTATCTTTGAGCTCAAATTCAATTTATGAGTTCTGAAGTAAGCAAAAGATACAGCCAACGAGGAGTTTCTGCAAGCAAAGAAGACGTTCACAATGCGATTAAAAATATCGATAAGGGGCTTTTTCCAAAAGCTTTTTGCAAAATTGTTCCCGATACATTAACGAACGACGATGCATATTGTTTGGTCATGCATGCCGATGGCGCAGGGACCAAGTCATCACTTGCTTATGTGTATTGGAAAGAAACTGGTGATTTGTCTGTTTGGAAAGGGGTTGCGCAAGATGCCTTGATCATGAATATTGACGATTTGTTGTGTGTGGGTGTTACCGATCAAATTTTGTTGTCTTCAACCATTGGAAGAAATAAAAACAATATTCCAGGGGAAGTCATTGGAGCCATTATTGAAGGCACCGAATCTTTGATTGACGAGTTGCGCTCTTTTGGAGTGAACATTCACTCCACGGGAGGTGAAACTGCTGATGTGGGTGATCTTGTAAGAACCATTATTGTAGATTCTACCGTAACTGCTCGCATCAAAAGAAGCAAGGTGATCGACAATGCAAATATTCAAGAAGGTGATGTGATCGTTGGCCTAGCATCGTTTGGTCAAGCGACCTATGAATCTGAATACAATGGAGGAATGGGAAGTAATGGGCTTACTTCGGCTCGACACGATGTTTTTGGAAAAGAATTGGCCCAAAAATACCCTGAAAGCTTCGATCCAAGTGTTCCTTCAGATTTGGTTTATTCGGGCAGTATGAATTTGTTAGACACGGTTCATGATGTTCCCTTAGATGCGGGAAAATTAGTGCTTTCACCAACACGAACATATGCTCCAATTATCAAAAAAATACTATCCCAATTCACAAATTCCGATATTCATGGAATGGTTCATTGCAGCGGTGGAGCTCAAACGAAAATATTACATTTTTTAGGAGATAATTTACACGTTATTAAAGACAACCTTTTTGATGTTCCTCCATTATTTCAACTCATCCAAGAGCAATCCCAGACCCAATGGAAAGAAATGTATCAGGTGTTTAATATGGGACATCGAATGGAGTTGTATGTCAACCCCTCGATAGCAGAAGCCTTGATTGCTATTTCCAAAGAGTTCAATGTAGAGGCTCAAATTGTTGGAAAAGTAGTTGCTTCTGACACCAAAAAATTAACCATTCACAGTCCTAACGGGATTTTTGAATATTAACAGTTTCAAACGATTCGGTCAAAAAGCCTATTTTTGTAAATAGAATTCGCCCACTAAAGTATGTTAGAAAAATTACAAATTGTTCAACAGCGTTTCGATGAAGTCTCGGATTTAATCATTCAGCCCGATATTATATCGGATCAAAAGCGTTATGTTCAACTCAACAAAGAATACAAAGACTTAAGTACTTTGGTTGAGAAAAAGAAGCATTACGAAAGCTTATTAGCCAACATTGCTGAAGGACAAGAAATTATTGCCGATGGAAGCGATGCTGAAATGACGGAAATGGCAAAACTCCAAATCGATGAATCCAAAGAAGAAATTCTTGTTTTGGAAGAAGAAATACGAGTTCTCCTTATCCCAAAAGATCCCGAAGACAGCAAAAACGTGGTCATGGAATTGCGTGCTGGAACGGGCGGAGATGAAGCCAGTATTTTTGCAGGAGATTTGTTTAGAATGTACACCAAATACTGCGAAAGCAAAGGTTGGAAAGTCAATTTGGTAGATATGAGTGAAGGAACTGCTGGCGGATTTAAGGAAGTAATTTTTGAAGTATCAGGAACGGATGTTTATGGAACTCTAAAATTCGAAGCAGGTGTTCACAGGGTTCAACGTGTACCCCAAACTGAAACTCAAGGACGAGTTCATACCAGCGCTGCTTCTGTAATTGTGCTGCCCGAAGCCGAAGAGTTTGACGTTGAGCTAGATATGAGTGAAGTGCGAATAGAACGAACCACTTCAACAGGCCCAGGAGGACAATCAGTCAACACAACCTATTCGGCAATTAAATTACATCACGAACCTACAGGGATGATTGTGAGTTGTCAAGATCAAAAATCTTCGCATAAAAATTTAGAAAAAGCACTCAAAGTTTTGCGTTCTCGATTGTACGAAATAGAGCTAGCCAAAAAACAAGCTGCAGATTCGGAAAAGCGCAAAGGCATGGTTTCTTCTGGTGATCGTTCGGCTAAAATCCGCACCTACAATTACCCGCAAGGAAGGGTGACGGATCATCGAATTGGCCTTACGCTATACGATCTTCATAACATTATCAATGGAGATATTCAAAAAATCATCGACGAGCTAGAGTTGGTTTATAATACTGAAAAGTTGAAAGAATCTGGAGAAGTGTTTTAAGCAAAAATAAGTATGAAAACAACGAGTATTGTTGAGCAAATTCAAATTAAAAAATCTTTCCTGTGCATTGGATTGGATACCGATAAGGACAAAATTCCATCGCATTTGCTTTTAGAGGAAGACCCTATTTTTTCATTCAACAAACAAATTATTGATGCTGCGCAACACCTTGCAGTTGCTATTAAAATAAACACGGCTTTTTATGAAGCCTATGGCGTTAAGGGCTGGATGTCTTTGGAGAAAACCGTTCGTTATATTAAAGAACATTATCCCGACATTTTCACCATTGCAGACGCCAAACGTGGAGATATTGGAAACACCTCATTGCGATACGCTAAGGCATTTTACGAAGCGCTTCCATTCGACTCGATTACCGTAGCGCCTTATATGGGCGAAGATTCTGTAGCCCCTTTTTTGAGTGTGGAAGACAAGCACACCATTTTGTTGGCGCTTACTTCCAATAAAGGAGCGTTTGATTTTCAAACACAAAAATGTGGAGAAAAAGAGCTATACAAATCGGTTATTGAAACAGCTAGTGGCTGGGAACATTCCGACCGATTGATGTATGTGGTAGGAGCTACCAAGGCAGTTTTTTTATCTGATATTAGAACGTTGATTCCAAACAGTTTTTTGTTGGTTCCAGGAGTAGGAGCACAGGGAGGAAGTTTGGAGGAAGTATATCGGCACGGTTCCAATGACAAAGTAGGATTGTTGGTCAATTCTTCCCGAGGAATCATCTATGCGAGCGATCAAAAAGATTTTGCATCAGCCGCTATGGATGCTGCACAAAAAATTCAAATTCAAATGGCGAAATTGTTAGCATGTTAAATTATACGTTATACAAGCACGATTCCTCTGAGGAGTGGGTCACTTTTGTTCATGGGGCAGGGGGGAGTTCTTCCATTTGGTTTAAACAAATCAGAGAGTATTCCAAACAATACAACGTTTTGTTATTAGATTTGCGAGGGCATGGTGATTCTGTTATTTCGACTCCTAATAACCCTTTTGATCAAAAATATACATTTGAATCCATTGCCAAGGATATTCTTCAGGTGTTGGATTTTGAGCAAATTCAGAAATCACATTTTGTTGGAATTTCATTGGGGACTATACTTATTCGCCAACTGGCAGAAATGTCTCCTGAGCGTGTTCAAAGCATGATTTTAGGCGGAGCGATTATCAAGCTCAACTTTCGTTCTCAGTTTTTAATGCGCGTAGGAAATTTGTTCAAATCAATAGTGCCTTATATTTGGATTTACAAGTTTTTTGCTTTTATCATTATGCCCAATAAAAATCACAAAGAGTCTCGTTTGCTATTCATCAATGAAGCCAAAAAGTTGTACCAAAAAGAGTTCATAAGATGGTTCAAGCTTACTACCGAAATCAATCCTGTTCTAAAATGGTTCCGACAAGTTGATGTGAAAATTCCAACATTGTATGTGATGGGAGAGGAGGATTATATGTTTTTGCCCTCTGTACAGCATGTGGTGCTCAAACATACCACTTCTCGTTTAGCGGTTGTTCCCAATTGCGGTCATGTAGTCAATGTAGAACAACCGGTTCACTTCAATCAGCTTACTTTGAAGTTTCTCAAAAAACAAATTCAATAAACGTTATGAGAAGATGATGGTTTTGTTGTTGTAAACCATTACTTTTCTTTCGGTATGAAGTTTAACAGCCCTAGAAAACACTATTTTTTCTAAATCACGCCCTTTAAGAATGAGATCATCAATCCTGTGAGTGTGGCTTACACGGGCAATGTCTTGTTCGATAATGGGACCAGCATCGAGTTCTTCGGTGACGTAATGGCTGGTAGCGCCAATAATTTTTACACCTCTTTCGTAAGCGGAGTGATAGGGTTTTGCTCCCGGAAATGCTGGAAGAAACGAATGGTGAATATTGATGATTTTGTGCGTATATTCTTTTATTAAAAGAGGAGAAACGATTTGCATATAGCGTGCTAGTACGATAAAATCAATTTCGTGTTTCTGTAATAATTTGAGCTGCTTTTTTTCTGCACGAGCTTTGGTCTCTTTGGTAACTGGAATGTGAAAAAACGGAATGTCAAATTTTGCTGCTACAGGTGCAAGATCCTTGTGATTGCTAATGATAAACGGGATTTCAATAAATAGCTCCCCCGATTGATATCTTCCGAGTAAATCATATAGACAATGATCGTATTTGGATACAAATACTGCCATTTTAGGTTTTATATCGGTAGGGTAAAGCT
>JAURCF010000082.1 GCA_030828565.1 Flavobacteriaceae bacterium | reverse complement strand
TGAATTTAATTCCATGTTTTTGAACTACTTCTGCAAATTTTGCATTTTCAGATAAAAATCCATATCCAGGATGAATTGCATCGGCGTTGGTGATTTCTGCGGCAGCTATAATATTAGGCATTTTTAAGTACGACTCTGAACTAGGAGCAGGACCTATACAAACGGCTTCGTCGGCGAATCGAACGTGAAGGCTGTCGCGATCAGCTGTGGAGTATACCGCAACCGTTTTGATGCCCATCTCTCGACAAGTACGAATGATTCGCAGTGCGATTTCACCTCGATTGGCTATTAATATTTTCTTGAACATAATACTCTGTTTTGGTTGGTATTGAATGTTGTTACAATCTATAACTCTTTAGGAAGGATCTACTAAAAATAAAGGTTGATCAAATTCTACAGGAGAAGAATCATCCACCAAAATTTTAACAATCGTTCCAGAAACTTCTGATTCAATTTCATTGAAGAGTTTCATCGCCTCAACAACACACAATACATCTCCCTCTCCAATAGTTGATCCAACTTCTACAAAATTGGATTTGTCGGGGCTTGGTTTGCGGTAAAAAGTTCCAATAATTGGTGACTTGATGGTCACGTAATTGTCGTTTTCAGAAGCGGGTTTTTCAACTGGAGGTGCGGCGGCTGGTTGTTCCGACACCACAGGAGTGGCAGCAATAGGAGCTGAGGGAAGGGCTTGAACAATTGTCGTTTCCGAGCTGTGTTCTCCTTTACCTGTTTTGATGGTGATTTTAATATCCTCCATCTCCAATTTGACTTCACTAGCGCCCGATTTGGCGACAAACTTAATTAAATGTTGAATTTCTTTAATGTCCATGTTGGTTAATTTTTGTCATTAGTATTGTAGGCCCACTTTATGTAGGCTGATCCCCATGTAAATCCACCGCCAAAGGCAGCAAATACTAGGTTGTCTCCTTTTTTTAGAGACGATTCGTAGTCATGTAATAATAACGGAAGCGTTGCCGCTGTGGTATTTCCGTAGCGTTCAATATTCATTAAAACTTTGCTTTCATCAATTCCCATTCGTTTGGCTGTAGCGTCAATAATTCGCTTGTTGGCCTGATGCGGAATGAGGTATTTTATGTCGTCTTTCGATAGCTGATTGCGCTTCATGATTTCAGCTGAAGCATCTGCCATATTGGAAACGGCATACTTAAATACCGATTTTCCGTCTTGATATAAATAATGTTGTTTGTTTTTAACGGTCTCTTCAGAAGCGGGGAGCAAAGACCCTCCGGCTTCAATTCTTAGAAATTGGCATCCTATTCCATCGGATCGTAGATACTCGTCTTGAAAGCCGAGCCCGTCTGTATTGGGTTCAAACAATACAGCGCCTGCTCCATCTCCAAAAATAATACAAGTGGTTCGGTCGGTATAATCAACAATCGAAGACATTTTATCAGCTCCGACCAAGAGTACTTTTTTATACCTTCCTGACTCAATATATGCAGCAGCTGTTGACATTCCATATAAAAATCCAGAACAGGCAGCTTGAAGATCGTACCCAAAAGCATTGGTTGCGCCCACTTGAGAAGCTACAGTTGCTGCAGTAGCAGCTACGGGCATGTCGGGAGTTGCAGTGGCCATAATAACCATGTCAATTTCTTTGGGGTTAATTCCTGATTTGTCGAGTAGTTGCTGAACGGCTTTAACAGCCATATAAGACGTCCCTAAGCCTTTTTTCTTTAAAATGTGCCTTTTCTTGATTCCAGTTCGAGTAGTGATCCATTCATCATTGGTATCTACCATCATCTCTAAATCTTGGTTGGTCAATAGCCCTTCTGGGACATATCCTCCAACGGCAGTGATTGCAGCCGTAATTTTGTTCATATAGAAAATTTAACTTTTCTTCATTTTCAGTCAAAAAACTCCAAATCGGGCGAAAATTACTAAAATTTAGTAAGCTTTTGCGTAAAAATTGCGTTTTTTTGTCATTTTTCAGAAAAACTCCCTCAAAAAAAACTCCCTCAAAAAAGGGAGTAATATGAAATATTTTTTTGGATTATAGTATTAGGCCTCTGCCACTTCGGACTTGTCAACGAGTACCTTTCCTCGATAGTACAATTTTCCTTCATGCCAATGAGCACGATGGTACAAGTGGTTTTCTCCTGTTGTTGGACAAGTTGCAATTTGAGGAACAACTGCTTTGATGTGCGTTCTTCGCTTGTCTCTTCTTGTTTTCGATATTTTTCTTTTAGGATGTGCCATAATGCTTATTCCTTTTTATTAATTAACTTTTTTAATGAGTCCCATCGGGGATCTGTTCCTGATGAGCTCGTTGATGCTTCTTTGGGTTGTAATTCTGTCAGTTTTGATAATATATCGGACTCTAATGTGCCATTACTAACACCCGGATGAACTCGTTTTAGGGGAAGTGCCAAAGCAATCATTTCATAAATATATTGTGAAACATCTACCTGATAGGCGCCGTGAGGTAAAATTAATAGATCTTCATTTTCATTATTAAAATCAGAACCAAATTTTACTACCAATTCAAACTGAGGATTTAATGGAAAATCAAAGGGTTCATTGGTCAAATCACAGTTAACGTTTACGGTAACCGTGGCAGTAAATGAAAGTTCTAAAAGCGTACTCTTTTTGGTAAGCTCTAGAGAAATTTTCCCATTGATATCATTAAAATCTTCAAAATCAAAAGCTTCAAAGAACGTTTTGTTTATGTCAAACTCAAATTTATGAAGGCCTTCTTTTAATCCTACAAAGGGTATTGTAAACTCAGCTAAGGCTTTCATATACTAAGTTTTAGCGGGCAAATATAATAATTTTTATTTAGTTTAAAGCTTTAAATTATTTTTTTCTCGAGGCTTTGGTGCCGAAATTTTTAGCACATTTTGAGTGATCTCCTCGTGTTCTTGCCGCTTGTTATAAATAGAAAGCGCTGAAAATACAGCAGCACGAAATGAAGCCTCATTGGCTAGTGATTTGCCGGCTATTTCATAGGCCGTTCCATGATCAGGAGAAGTACGTATTTTTCGAAGACCCGCCGTAAAATTAACCCCTTCTCCAAACGACAACGTTTTAAACGGAATCAAGCCTTGATCGTGATAGCTCGCAACGATTGCGTCGTATTGTGCATAGGCATTGCTTCCAAAAAAACTGTCGGCAGCAAAAGGTCCAAAAACCAGCATTCCTTGTTCGGAAAGTTCAGCAAGTGTTGGACGAAGAACAACGTCGTCTTCAGAACCAATAACTCCGTTATCGCCTGTATGTGGATTGATCCCTAAAACGGCAATTTTGGGCTTGCGAATGCCAAAATCTTGAATCAAGGATTTTTGGACAAGGGTCATTTTCTTTTTTATCAATTCTGGGGTTATGACATCACTGACTTCTTTGACAGGCAAATGATCGGTAAACAATCCCACTTTTAGCGTGTCTGTAACCATAAACATCAAGCTGTCTCCTTCTAGCTTTTGAGCCAAATAATCGGTATGCCCTGGGAATGAAAAATTTTCTTGTTGAATATTGTGTTTGTTGATGGGAGCGGTTACCAAAACATCCACCTCATCGTTTATCAAAGCTTGCGTTGCAGCCTCCAACGACCGCAAAGCCAGTGCCCCTGCCTCAGGGGTTTCTTTTCCAAAAGCAACTTCAAACGGTTCTTTCCAAACAGAAATGACATTTACTTTGCCCGCCAAAGGCGATTGACCGGGTTGCACACCCTGAATAGGAATAGGAATAGACAGCGTCTTTTTTTGAGCAGAAATAAATGCTGTATTGGCATAAATCACTGGGGTACAAAAAGACAGCATTCGCTTATCGGCAAAACATTTTAAAATCACTTCAACACCAATGCCGTTTGGATCGCCAATTGAAATACCCACTCGTGGAAGACTTTTTGAACTCATGTATTAAATCGCTTTTTATCCCTATTTTTACACAAACAAAGGTAGCCAAATAAAACGATATGTTTACAGGAATCATTGAAACACTAGGAACGATTGTTGCGCTGGAAAAAGAAAACGAAAACGTTCATATTTCCGTTCAAAGCAGTCTTACTTCAGAATTGAAAATTGACCAAAGCCTTGCTCACAACGGCGTGTGCTTAACCGTGGTAAACATTCAAGCAGATATCTATACCGTTACGGCTATTAAAGAAACTTTGGACAAAACGGCGCTTCAACATTGGAAGGTTGGCGACGAAGTGAATTTGGAACGCGCTATGAAATTGGGCGATCGACTGGACGGACACATGGTGCAAGGACATGTCGATGAAACCGGAATCTGTACCCATATTGAAGACCAAAACGGCAGTTGGGTTTTTCGATTTGAATACGATACTGCCTCAAACAACATAACCATTGAAAAAGGCTCCATTACTGTAAATGGCACGAGTCTAACCGTTGTTGATTCTACAAAAAATGGGTTTAGTGTTGCTATTATTCCCTATACCTATGAACACACTTGTTTCCACAACCTTGCGGTGGGCGATGCCGTTAATCTAGAGTTTGATCTTATTGGAAAGTATATTGCTCGTTTGCAGTAAATTTATTTTTATCAATCCCCTGGAGATTTTACATTAAAATTTTGTTTTTTTAACTTTTTT
>JAURCF010000003.1 GCA_030828565.1 Flavobacteriaceae bacterium | reverse complement strand
GGTTCAGAACGTCGTGAGACAGTTCGGTCTCTATCTGTAGTGGGCGCAAGAAATTTGAGTGGATCTGACTCTAGTACGAGAGGACCGAGTTGGACTGACCTCTGGTGTACCAGTTGTTCCGCCAGGAGCACTGCTGGGTAGCTACGTCGGGAAGGGATAAGCGCTGAAAGCATATAAGCGCGAAACCCACCACAAGATGAGATTTCTTTTAAGGGTCGTAGGAGACGACTACGTTGATAGGTCACAGGTGTAAAGGCAGCAATGTCATAGCCGAGTGATACTAATTACCCGTAAGCCTATCGTACGCCTTTTTCTTGTAAGTTTTTTATAGAATTTGCTCTTTGTTTTTATTGTTTTATTTTATTTTTGATATGTTAACTTATTTTCCTGAAATACTTTCAGGATGACAAGTTGCCATAATTTTGGTATGCTTGTTCATAACGCTAAGGTGGTTATTGCATTGGGGCTCACCTCTTCCCTTCCCGAACAGAGAAGTTAAGCCCAATAGCGCAGATGGTACTGCCATCCGGTGGGAGAGTATGTCGCCGCCTTCTTTTAACCCTTCATAGTTTTCTATGAGGGGTTTTTTTTATTTGCATTTTTTTATTTTAATATTTGAATAAATGTTAAAATATTCTTATATTTGCATCATGAAAATATCAAAAAGACAATTTTCGACGAGTAAACTTCATAAAGTTGCTAAAGTGCTTAAGACAATATCTCATCCAGTAAAACTTGAAATTTTAGAAGTTTTAGAAGCTGAAGAGCCTTTGGATGTATCAACAATTTGCGCTAGGATTGGTGTTGAGTGTGAAATTTCAATGATGTCTCATCATTTATCAAAAATGAAGGACAACAACATTTTGATTTCTGACAAAATTGGAAAACAAGTTTTTTATAGAATTGCCGATCGTCAAATTCTAAGCATTTTCGATTGTTTAGAAAGCTGTGATATGTTAAGTTAACAATTATTGGGTATTAAGTATTTTTTATGGAGATAATAGGTTTTATTATGGCCTTTGTGGTTGGTTTATCATTAGGTTTTATTGGAAGTGGTGGTTCAATTCTAGCTGTGCCTGTTTTAACGTATCTTTTTTTGCTAGATGAAAAAGTGGCTACAGCCTATTCCTTGTTTATTGTTGGTTTTGCTGCTCTTATAGGTGGTTTTCATCAAATTAGAAATAATTTTGTTGATTGGCGAACTGCAGTTGTTTTTGGTTTACCGGCTTTGATGGGTGTTTGGTTGGTTCGTTATTTTCTTGTCCCTGCTTTGCCCGAAGTTTTATTTCAATTTGATAATTTTTTATTGACACGTCGAATGGGAATGTTCGGTCTTTTCGCATTTTTAATGATTGGCGCAGCATATTCCATGTTGTTTAACAATAACCCAAAGGGTGGAACCGGAATTGTGGCTTATAATTACACTTTAATTTTTTTAGAAGGATTAGTAGTAGGTGCACTTTCGGGTTTGGTGGGTGCAGGTGGCGGTTTTTTGATTATCCCCGCTTTGGTAATGTTTGCTAATTTGACAATTAAGCACGCTATTGGTACCTCACTCATTATTGTAGCGATAAAATCTATTATCGGGTTTTTATTTGCTGATGCTTTGATTATGACTATAGATTGGAATTTTCTTTTACTTTTTACGAGTATTACTATAGTAGGAATGTTTTTAGGGATTTTTATCGCTCAGTTTCTCAGCAGCAAGCTTTTAAAAAGTGTTTTTGGTTATTTTATTCTAATTATGGCCGTTTTTATATTTATTATGGAATTTTTTATAAACTAGTAGTAACAAATTATGAAAGTAGAACAAATTTATACAGGATGTTTGGCTCAAGGAGCTTATTATATTGAAAGCAACGGAGAGGTTGCTATAATTGACCCGCTGAGAGAGGTCACACCATATCTTGAGAAAGCTCAAAAGGATAACGCTCAAATTAAATATATTTTTGAGACACATTTTCATGCCGATTTTGTGAGCGGTCATATTACGTTATCCGAAAAAACGGGAGCTCCTATAGTTTTTGGACCCAATGCCAATCCCCAATTTGAGGCACATATTGCCAATGATAATGAGACTTTTAATTTAGGTGAAGTGGTGATAAAGGCAATTCACACACCGGGCCATACCATGGAAAGTACTACGTATTTATTGTTCGATAAAGACGGTAAAGAATATGCGATTTTTACGGGTGACACTCTTTTTTTGGGAGATGTTGGTAGGCCCGATTTGGCTCAAAAAATGAATGAGCTTACCATGGATGATCTTGCAGGCTATTTGTATGATAGTTTACGAAACAAAATTATGCCTTTACCTGATCATGTTATTGTTTATCCCGCACATGGGGCTGGATCTGCCTGTGGAAAAAAAATGATGAAAGAAACCGTTGACTTGTTGGGAAATCAAAAAAAGATGAATTATGCTTTACGGGCTGATATGACCAAAGAAGAATTTATTAAGGAAGTTACTGATGGATTAGAAGCTCCTCCGGGATATTTCCCATTGAATGTAAAATTAAATAAGGAGGGATACCCATCTATTCAAAAGGTGATTTTAGATGGATTAAAGCCAATTTCTCCTAATGATTTTGAAGTGATTACAAATGAAACCAATGCCATTATGCTTGATGTTCGAACCTCTGAAGATTTTGCAAAAGGTCATATTCCCAACAGTATATTTATTGGTTTGGATGGAAGCTTTGCTCCCTGGGTTGGAGAGTTGATTGTTGATATACAACAACCCATTATTTTAATAGTTCCGCAAGGGCGAGAACAAGAAGCAATAACGCGCTTGTCTAGAGTAGGATTTGACAACACTCTTGGGTTTTTAGAGGGTGGTTTTGAGTCATGGAAGCAGGCTGGTAAAGAAATTGATACTGTGACTTCTATTCCAGCAGAAACTTTGGAAGGAGTTTATCAAGAAATCAACCCTGCTATTTTTGATGTTAGAAAACAATCTGAATATTTGTCTGAGCATATCAAAAAAGCTCAGAACACTCCTTTGACCGAAATAAACGATCACTTAGCTGAATTTCCAAAAGAAGATACTTTTTACATACATTGTGCAGGAGGGTATCGTTCAATGATTGCGGCTTCAATTCTAAAGTCCAGAGGATTTCACAATTTAATTGACGTTCAAAAAGGCTACAAAGCGATTTCACAAACATCTATTCCTAAAACGGACTATGTATGTCCATCAACTTTATAAAATGAATAATATGATAGAATTTTTAAGCCAACCTTGGCCTTGGTATGTGTCTGGCCCTCTTATTTCACTGGTTATGTTTTTATTGTTGCGTTTTGGCGGCAATTTTGGTGTTAGCTCAACTTTACGCAGTATGTGTTCTATGGTTGGGGCAGGTAAACACTGTGAGTTTTTTGATTTTAATTGGAAAAGTCAACGATGGAATTTAATATTTGCTTTAGGAGCTGTTGTCGGTGGTTTTATCGCCTCTACGGTTTTAAAAAGTACCGAACCAATGATTCTTAGTCAAAACACTATAGAAGATCTTTCTCGATTGGGAATTTATTTTTCGGGGGAGTTTGTTCCTAAAGAGCTTTTCAGTTGGAGTAGTATACTCACTGTAAAAGGGTTTTTGGTTCTTGTAGTTGGTGGATTTCTTGTGGGATTTGGAACACGCTGGGCAGGAGGTTGTACTTCTGGTCACGCTATTAGCGGTCTTTCTGATTTTCAACTTCCATCATTGATTGCAGTAATTGGTTTTTTTATTGGCGGTTTGGTCATGACATTTTTAATCTTTCCTTATATATTTTAATTATTATGAAATACATTCAATTTTTACTGATCGGAATTTTCTTTGGTATTGTAATGACCAAGTCTGAGGTAATTTCTTGGTTTCGAATTCAAGAAATGTTTCGCTTTCAATCTTTTCACATGTATGGAGTTATTGGAACTGCTTGGTTTGTGGGGGTTATTTTTATTCAACTTATAAAAAGAAAGAACCTAAAAACGTATCAAGGCGATAGCATTGCCTTTAAAAATAAAGATTTTAGTATTTCTAGATATTTGTTTGGAGGTATTGTTTTTGGTCTTGGATGGGCTTTAAGTGGAGTTTGTCCTGGTCCAATGTATACGTTGGTTGGAAACGGATTTACAGTCTTTATCGTTGTTATTTTAAGCGCTCTATTGGGAACATACGTTTATGGCTTGTTAAAAAACAAGCTACCTCATTAAAAAATAGGGTAGGTATTGGTTTTTATAAAAAATATCCAATTGTAAAAGCCAATACTATGGTAATAAGATTGTTGATTTTTAATTTATGACTGCTATTGCTTTCAAACAAAATAGTCGTTGAGACATGAAGAAGCACGCCGACCACCATGGCGTTAACTGCTGATTGAATTGCGGGATTGTGTTGAAAAAACAAACTTAAATAGCTTCCCAGTGGAGTCATAAGCCCAAACAAAATGAGAAGCATGAATGACCAGCCCTTTTTGATCGTAGATTTGGATAAAAATAAGGCAATGATGATTGTAATTGGGAGCTTATGAATGCTCACAGCCATGGTAAGGCCATTAAATTGCCCTAATGAAAATCCTTCTACGATAGAATGAATACTCAAACTTATAAGCAGGGTTAGAGGTAAGTTGCCAGTGTTATGCACGTGCAAATGCCCATGTTCGGCACCTTTTGAAAAAGACTCCAATATCAATTGCAGAAGAATCCCTAATAATATCCAAATACCCACATCAATACGGGTGTCTTGATATATATTAGGAAGCATCTCAAATACAATTAATGACAATAGCAAAGCCCCACTAAACGACAACAATAAAGGCAAGAACTTTTTACCTATCCACTTGCCAATCCATAGTGAAGAGGCTCCAATGATTACTGCTATAAAGGGAAATAAGAATGTACTCATACAACCATCATAATTAAACGTTCTGAATTATTTGCATGGTAGGGATTTAACTCATAATCTCCAAACAATTCCACAATCTGTAAATTGGATTTTTCTAATAAGGCTTCAAAATCTAAAAGCTGAAGCGATCGTACTTTTTCAAAATAATTGTGCTGAACTTCATCAACAGAAAATGCAATATTTTTTATAATATGCGTTTTTGTCATGGATCGATGTATTGAAAATTCGATACTATCTATTGATTTTACTTCATGTTCAATCAATTGTTTCTCAACATAAGGAATGTTTAAAAAATCAATAATCCCAATACCATTATTTTTGAGGTTATTTCGAAAGCTTTGGAGCGCCAATAAATCATCTTTTTCATCATCAAAATACCCAAAACTAGTAAAGAGATTAAAGACAGCGTCGTATTGCAAATCCATGGGTTTTCTCATATCATGTGTGAGAAATTGTAAATTTTCGTTTTCAAATTGAGAGGCAAATTCAATACTATTGTTCGAAAGATCCGTTCCTGTTACTTGAAAGCCCAGTGAAGCCAAAAACGTGGCGTGACGTCCTTTTCCACATGCTACATCCAAAATAGTATCGCCTGATTCCAAGTTGATGTAATCAGTGAGTCGAGTCATAAATTGTTGCGCCTCTGAATCATCTCTGTTTTTATACAAAACGTGGTAGTAAGGAGAATCAAACCAAGAAACAAACCAATCATTTTCTTTATGTAACTGAGTATTTTTCATGTTTGGCTAAATTATAAAATATGTACCTATTTCAATGATTAATTTTAGGGAATTGACACTTTTGTGAATTTACAACATCCAACGTCATATTCATAGAGGCCTTCAGCCAAAGTACTCGTAAAAAAGAGTATTTTTGCGATACATAGCACACAGAATGGAAGAACAATTTGAAATGATTGCCAAAACGGCACACGGATTTGAAGAGATTTTGGAAAAAGAACTTTTACAGTTAGGCGCCCAAAAAATCGAAAAAGGAGTTCGAAGCGTTCGTTTTGTTGGAGATAAAGGATTTATGTATAAGGCCAATTTGTGTTTGCGAACAGCCATTCGAATCCTTAAGCCTGTAGCTAAGGTCACAGCACAAAATGACAATCAGCTCTATCGTGCAATGTATAATTTTCCATGGGAGACCTATTTGAACATTGACCAAACGTTTTATTTTGGCGTAACACTGAACAGTGATTATTTTTCACATTCTCTTTTTATTGCTCAAAAAACCAAAGATGCTTTAGTAGACCGTTTTCGTAAACTAGAGTCGCGTCGACCAAGTGTTGATAAAGAAGACCCGGACATTCGATTTCATATACATGTTTATCAAGATCAATTTTCTATATCTATTGACTCCTCTGGGAAATCATTGCATCAACGAGGGTACAAAACGGCTACCAATATTGCTCCTATAAATGAAGTTTTAGCGGCAGGAATGCTTTTGCTTTCTGGATGGGATGGCCAATCCGATTTTTTGGACCCTATGTGTGGAAGCGGAACAATTGCTATTGAAGCGGCAATGATTGCTTGTAATATTCCAGTCAATATCAACCGAAAAGAATTTGCTTTTGAAAAGTGGAACGATTGGGATGAAGCTCTTTATTTAACAATTGAAGAATCTTCTCTCCATAAAATTAGAGGTTTTGATCACAAAATAATAGGTTATGACAAAGCGCCTTCTGCGGTTGAAAAAGCTACAGAAAATGTTGCTAACGCCAACCTTTCCGATTTTGTTGAAATTCGACAGGTTGATTTTTTTAAAACCCAAAAAGAAAGCAACGGATTTTTGCAATTGGTTTTTAATCCTCCTTACGGTGAGCGTTTGAATATTGAAATGGAAACTTTTTACGAAAACATTGGAAACACCCTTAAAAGAGGATACCCTGGTTCTCATGCTTGGTTTATTACCTCCAACATCCCAGCTTTGAAACATGTTGGATTACGTCCCTCTCGAAAAATTCATTTGTTTAACGGAAAGCTGGAAAGCCGATTCGTGAAATACGAATTGTATGAGGGTACTAAAAAAATTCATAAATTACGATCCTAATCACCTATATTTCTATGAAAAAAAAATCCATTGCCTTTTTGTTAAACCTTATTTGTTTTGGAGTGTTGTTTGTTGTTTTTCGATATGGAGTAGGGTCAATATTACCTCTTCCATACCTACCTCTTCTGATAGGTTCTGCAGTTTTAGCAAGTTTTTTGGCACCTAAGTTTATGGTACAGAATCAAAATGAATCGGAAGTAATTGTTGTGAAAATTCCTTTTGTCAAGTCTGTAAAAAAATTGTGATTATTTTCTTTTTGTGTAAAGAGGGATTTGGTACATGATGGAATAGCCCAATCCGACTCCAATATTATTGTCGTCCAATACTTTATTGAAACCTGGAATGAATAAATTATCGAAATTTTCAGGACGTACTTCGCTCATCAATCGTTTGAGTTGAAGATTGATACCCATGTACAAGTTTCTTAACAGTTCGGCCTTTACTCCCAATTGAAATTCTATCCACTGGGCTTTTAGCCCTGTGAAATTTCCGTTTTCACCACCTTCAGCTACAACAGGTTCTCCCCAATATTGACTGGTGTTATATATAGTATAAGAATTCAACGTTTGTTCATGTGAGCTTACTCCATAACGAATCCCTACATAAATCATATTTTCCATACCTGCCCAATTACGGTATGTGTTATAATCTGCACCTAATTTGAGGTAAGCCCCTTTCGTAGTAAAATCTAAATTATTTTCAACAACTGATTTTTCTTCGGAACCTATTTCTCCAGCGATATAAAAACGTTTTGAAATTCTATAATCCGCAACAAATTTCAAACCGGTGTAACTTTCTTCAAGTATAGAACGAATAGGCTTGCTTATATCCATACCCACTCTAAGTCCATATCGTTCTTTATAGACAATGGAATCCTTAATTTCATCTGTTTTTTCTTGCCCAAAAGTCAGCACGATTGAGAACAATAAAAAACTGCTAATGATATATTTTGACATGTGCTTTGGTTTCATTTTCAATCAAAGAGGAACTAATTTCTATACTTTGAATCCACAAATCTGAGTCGGTCTCAATTGTCGCCTCATTCAATTCGTATTGCGCTTTAAACCCACAAGCTCTGCTTATATAAACTTGCGCAACATCGTATGATAGGTTAATTTGATCAGCATTTGTGTCACTCGTAATCGGATCGGCAAATTTTTTTGTTAAGACAAAAGAAGTTGATGTGCTTTGAGATTGTAAGGGTATAGACAATGAATCGGTTGATGCAACTGTGTAAATCAATTCGTTGCCAACACCTTGAGTTGCTAAATTTTCAACGGATTTTAACTCCGTAGGATTCGCGGCATTGTAAAAACGTATGATAAGCTTGGGAGTAGTTGGAGTGTTGGCCGCACAAATATCATCGGGCTCACATCCGCCTGAAAAGGTCACTAGCAATACCGAAATCAAACAAAGCTTTATTCGTTTCATAAATTTATTCTCTTTTTCAAAAGTACAACATTTTCGACATGATGCGTATGAGGAAACATATCTACAGGCTGCACCTTTTCAATTTGATAGACAGCATCCATCAAAGCCAAGTCTCTAGCCTGCGTAGCAGGATTGCAGCTCACGTAAACAATGCGCTCTGGAGCTAATTGCAACAATTGTTCCACAACATCTTTGTGCATTCCGTCACGAGGCGGATCGGTAATCACTAAATCAGGAACGCCATGCCGATTGACAAAATCCGTATTAAAGACTTTTTTCATATCACCCACCTCAAAGTGAGCATTGGTGATTTTGTTTTCTTTTGCATGCTTTTTAGCGGCTTCAATTGCTTCAGGAACGCTTTCAATACCAACAATTTTGGAAGTCATTTTTGCTACAAATTGAGCAATGGTACCAAGGCCTGTATATAAATCATAGACCAATTCATCACCTTGTAAATTGGCGAATTCTCGAACTACTTTATAGAGCGCATAGGCCTGACTACTGTTGGTTTGATAAAAGGATTTGGCATTAATTTTAAAAGTCAAATCTTCCATGGTTTCCTCAATATATTCTTTTCCCGAATAACACTGAATATCCAAATCGTAGATGGTGTCATTTCCCTTAGGGTTGATAACATAAAGAAGAGATGTAATTGAGGGGAAAGAGGTTTTTACATAATTGAGTAACAACTTTCTTTTTTCAACATCTTCATGGAAAAACTGTAATAACACCATAACTTCTCCGGTATTGGAAGTGCGAATCATCAGTGTGCGTAACCATCCGGATTGATTTCTAGGATCAAAAAACGGTAACGCATTATCGGCTGCAAATTTTTTGATTCCCAAACGAATACTGTTGGAGGGTTCGGCTTGCAAGTGACATTCTTCTATGTCAATAATTTTATCCCACATACCGGGAACATGAAATCCCAACGCATTTCTATCCAAATCGGTATTGTCAGAATCAATTTCTTCCCGACTGAGCCATCGATTGTTTGAAAAAGAAAACTCCATTTTGTTGCGGTAGTAATAGGGTTCATCACAACCCAAAATAGGGCTTATTGCAGGAATGGATACACGTCCAATCCGCGTGAGGGCGTTCTCAACCTCCTGTTGTTTGAAAGCTAATTGCGATTCATAAGCCATGTGTTGCCATTTGCAACCTCCGCAGGTTCCAAAGTGCTTGCATACAGGTTCAACACGGTGTTTGGAATATTCATGAAAATAAACAGCCGTTCCCTCAAAATAGTTCTTTCTTTTTTTAAACGTTTGAATATCCACAATGTCTCCTGGCACTGCATTGTTGACTAACAGCACCTTACCGTCTTCGGTTTTGGCAATTACTTTCCCTTTTGCCCCTGTATCTATTACAGGAACACGCGCAAACAACTGGCGTTTGTTTTTTCTTGACATGGGGCAAAAATAACACTTTGTTATTGCACTCAATAACTTCTCGTAAAATAACTTCTTCGGGATGTTTGTTTTGTTATTTTGCTTCAACGAACCTAACGATCCAATTCATAATTGACCAACAAGTCCACGACCAAGTTATAACTTTGAATGCCTTCTTTTTGTTGATTGGCTTTGAGGTAAGCATCAAACGATTTTTTAAAATACGGCTCTAGTGGATTCTCGTAAGCTTTCCAAAATGAAGCGATTTCTTTGTAGTTTTTTTTCACTCCTACGCAAAGTTTGTTGGAAAGTAAGGTCGCATTTTCAGGGTTACGTTTGTACAATTCCCTCAACAGATAACGAACACTTAGCGCAGACCCTGTGTATTGGAAATACACATCATCAAACTCCAAACAGGCTATTATTCCTACAAAATTAGCTTCATTTTCAGCCGCAAATCCCAATTGATGTGCTATTTCGTGGCAACTCGTAGTGGGTTTACTAAAGGTCGGAGTTTTTCCATTTATTTGGGCCTCTAAGGTCAATGGATTCAAGTAACCTCCATAGCCCATATAACTCAGTCCTAAGCTAAAAAGGGAAATTTTTACATTCGTATTGGGATACGAAACAGACAACCAATCGGGGTTGAGCGTTTGAACTGCTTGTTGACTCATTTCAAAAATTTGCTTGTTGGAGTAGGGGATATCTACCGCTACGGAATCTGAACTAGCAATGCGTTGATGCAATAGATTGGTCTTGTTTACAAACGTTTCGGTCACCGCTTGCAAACTTTCGGTTGTGTAGCCGCTTGAAAGGTTGAGTTGATCTTTAAGGTGCAGTCGATGATAGTTAAGCCCCCATTGCAAATGGAATACAAAATACACAACTGAGCAAAGAACACCCAGATCTAACCAAGTTGTTAATTTGTTTAAAAATCGAATCCTTGAAACCAACCAAATCCCCATTACTATGTACAAAAAATCACCTATGGAGAACGAAAATGAATGCCAAAAAAATTGGTTGAAGACATACATTTTGGGGTAGATCGTAGCACTGTAATAATTTTCAACCCAAACAGGATGCTTTGCTGCCCATTGGACTAGCAGCCATTGAGGAATCAAAGAAAGCAGAACAATTATTTTGTAGGAAGGTTTCATTGCTTTAGAAAGGTATTAATAAAAAAGGAAGTATAGTACCCCTAACAAAAAACCCCGCTCTTATGAACAGGGTTTTGCGTTTTGTTATTTGATGTCGACCAATTCAACATCAAATACAAGCGTTGCATTGGGAGGAATCACTCCTCCGGCTCCGCGTTCTCCATAAGCCAAATCACTAGGAATAATTAAACGTGCTTTGCCTCCTTTTTTCAACAAAGCAATTCCTTCGTCCCAGCCTTTAATTACGCGCCCTTGTCCGAGAGTAAAACTAATAGGAGCATCGCGTTTGTATGAAGAGTCAAATACGGTTCCGTTGGTAAGTTGACCTTGGTAATGTACCGAAACATTTTGACCAGCGGTAGGATTTTCGCCTGTTCCTTCTTGTGTGATTTGATACCGCAAACCACTTTCGGTAATCTCAAATCCTTCCGAAAGGCTGTCTAATTCTTCTTTTTGTTTCTTTTTTTCTTCTTCAACCCGTTCTGCTTTTAAAGCAAAATGATCTACAAAAAGAGTCGCCGCATCAAAGTTTTTAGCATTTTTCCCTTTTCGTATGATGGTTACTTTTTGGAGCGTATCACTTTTTTGAATAGAATCCACTACGTTTTGTCCCTCAATAACTTTTCCAAAAACGGAGTGTCTTCCGTCTAGCCAAGGGGTTTCTTTATGAGTAATAAAAAATTGGCTTCCATTGGTTCCAGGACCTGCGTTTGCCATGGAAAGAATTCCAGGGCTATCGTGTTTTAAATCAGCTACAATTTCATCATCAAAGCTATACCCAGGACCTCCTTGTCCGGTTCCAGTAGGATCACCTCCTTGTATCATAAAATCAGGAATTACACGATGAAAAACAATACCATCGTAATAATTTTTTCCTTTAAATTTTTCATCTACCATTGTATTGGTTCCTTCGGAAAGTGACACAAAATTGGCAACTGTAATGGGTGTTTGCTCAAAGGTAAGTTGTGTCAAAATGGTTCCTTTGTTGGTGTCCATTTTGGCATACATACCGTCTTCTAGGTCAGGGTAAGCTGTTTTGCATGCCGTAACAGAAATGATAAGGGATGCAAAAATAACTGAAGTCATTTTCATTGTATAAGGGTTTTATTTGTTAGCAGTTTCAATGTTAGTGATTTTTAGTTGAATCACCAACGGTGTGTTTGAGCGAATTTTGTTTTGATCGCCCAAAACGCCGTAAGCCAAAATAGAGGGTAATAAAAAAGTTCCTGACGCTCCTTTTTTAAGGAGAGATAAAGCTTCTTTAAGTCCATACAATATGGGTTGTTCGTCTACAAAATAACTTTTCCTCCCAATGGTCTTACGATCGTAAATAAGTACGTTGTTTAGATCCAATACTTCGTATTCAAAATCGATTCGAGTTCCCTTTTTATAAGGCAAAGTTTGAATGTCTGAGGCAGCGTACCAAAGCCCGCTGGGTGATTTGTCAAATACTAGATTCGATTGAGCGACAATGTATTGCTCAATCCATTCGGTTTCCTTCAAAAGTAATTCTTTGTTTATTTGAACAGATGTGAGTTCAGCTTGTTGTTTTACTCGCTGTATAGGATGCCTGGGCTCGGGCGACGAACAGGCAACCATTATAAGAAGTAAAACAAGATAAACAATAGGTCTCATGAGGATTGTAATGATTTTTGGTATTGGGGCAGTAAAGTTATAAATTTTTGGACAGTGTCATCAATAGTTCCATCGTTTTTTCCGCCAGCTGCATTGATGTGTCCACCTCCTTGAAAATGCTTTTTTGCCATTTCATTAACCGAAAAATTTCCTGAGGATCGAAGTGACAATTTCACATATTGCTCACTTTTATCTTCAATCATAATAACGGCCAATTTGACTCCTTCAATCGTAAGGGCGTAGTTAACAAATCCTTCGGTATCTCCTTTTTGGAAATTAAATTTTCTCAATTCTTCTTGACTCAAGGTCATAAAGGCGGCATGATATTCTGGCAATACTTTTAGATTATTAAGCGCTTGGCCTAGTAACTGCAAACGATTAACATTTGATGTATTGTAAATTTGATTGTAAATCGCAGCAGGATTGGCCCCACATTCAATCAAATGGGCAACAATGCGGTGTGTTTTGGGTGTTACTGACGGAAATCGAAATGAACCAGAATCGGTTAGCATTCCTACATATAGACTTGTAGCGATTGCGTTGTCAATTTGCTCCAATGCTGAAAGCGATTCAATGATTTGATATACCAATTCACAGGTAGATCCTATTTCTGGTTCCGAGAATTGAAGGTCAGCATAGTCCTGAGGATCGCGATGATGATCAATCATTATTTTAGTGGCAGTATGATTGTCAACATGTTCCCCTAACAGTTCAATTCTTTCTAAAGAATTGAAATCCAACGTGCAGATTACATCGGCCTCTTCAAGTCTTTCTAGGGCTTTGTTTTCATTGGTTTCAAAACAAATTACAGTTTCATCTCCCGGAATCCATTTCAAAAAATAGGGGTAGGGATTGGGAACAATAACGGATGCCGTATGATTGTTTTTGTTTAAAAAATGCATCCACCCCAAAGAGCTTCCCATGGCATCGCCGTCGGGGTTTTTGTGCGGAATGATTACCACGTTTTTAGGCGTGGAAAGTAAATGCTGTAATGCTTTTATGTTTTTAGATTTCATTGAGGCTAAGATACATAAAGTGAACTGATGTTAAAAGTATAAAATCTTGTTTCGATTTCGTACATTTGGATTTCTAAAAATAGCCATTCACTGTGCGATTTAATATTTTTAAACTAGGAAAAAATAGACGCTATAATTATACGCCTCGTTACTTTAAAGGGAAGGATGCAGGAAATCCATATGATTTTGATTCGAAGTTTTCAAAATATAGGGATTCTCATAATTCTAATGATTTTGGAGCACATTGGAAAGAAGCACGCAATGCAAGCCGACACCGAGGCAATCGGGCGTTGTCAATCAGGTTGTTGTTAATTATTTTGTTGTTGGTGCTTTGTTTTTTGTATATAATTGATTTTGATGTGTCTATCTTTAATTCGTTAATTTAATGTCTGATGTAATTCAATTATTGCCCGATCATGTGGCCAATCAAATTGCAGCAGGAGAGGTGGTTCAGCGCCCTTCTTCGGTTGTAAAAGAATTGATGGAAAATGCTATCGATGCCCAAGCTTCGCACATCAAATTAATAGTAAAAGATTCGGGTCGCACACTAGTTCAAGTGGTGGATAATGGAATAGGAATGTCAGTAACTGACGTACGATTGAGTTTTGAGCGTCATGCGACTTCCAAAATCCAAACGGCTGAGGACTTATTCAATCTCCACACCAAAGGGTTTCGAGGAGAGGCATTAGCCAGTATTGCTGCAATTGCTCATGTTGATATTACGACCAAACGTCAAGAAGATGAGGTAGCTACTCATTTAAAAATTGAGGGGAGTGAAGTACTTTCTCAAGAATCTACGGCCGCTCCAAACGGAACCTCATTGGCAGTTAAAAATCTTTTTTACAATGTACCTGCTCGGCGAAACTTTTTAAAATCCAACCAGGTTGAGTTGCGACATATCATTGACGAGTTTCAGCGAGTTGCCCTTGTTCATCCCGATATACGATTTTCATTTTTTCATAATGGGAGTGATTTGTTTGAATTGCCGGCCGCTTCTTTGCGTCAACGTATAGTGGGTGTTTTTGGAAACAAAACAAACGAAAAATTAGTTCCTATTTCTGAAAATACAGAAATAGTGACAATCAGTGGTTTTGTGGTAAAACCTGAATTTTCAAAAAAAAGCCGAGGATCACAATTCTTTTTTGTCAACGGTCGGTTTATAAAAAGTAGTTATTTGCATCACGCTGTTAAATCTGCTTTTGAAGGCCTTTTGCATGTAGGTTCGCATCCTGGATACTTTATTTATTTGGATGTTCCTACTGAGTCTATCGATATCAATATTCATCCAACCAAAACAGAAGTCAAATTTGAAGATGAACATTCTTTGTACGCCATTATTCGTTCGGCAGTAAAACATAGCTTGGGTCAGTTTAATATTGCACCTATCCTTGATTTTGACCGAAATCCAAGTTTGGACACACAATATTCCAATCGCAATAGCACTCCTTCAACTCCCAAAATTTCAGTCAACCCCTCTTTCAATCCTTTTGATGCTAATGAATCGTATAATCATAAAAAACCAAACCCTGAAGGTTGGGAACAACTATACGAAGGTTTGGAAGCTGGTCAGCCACAAGAAACAGAGACTATAGAAACTAGTCTTTTTGAAGAATCTCAGGAGCGTCCAGTAGCCACAACATTTCAATTGCAACGAAAATATATAGTGAGCACCATTCGATCAGGGATGGTATTGATTCATCAACAGCGTGCACATCAACGCGTGTTGTACGAATATTTTTTACGTCTCATGTCCACCGATTCGTCTCCCAGTCAATCTCTTTTGTTTCCATTGGTTTTGAGCTATTCTAAAAGCGAAGTCATTGAGCTTGAAGAATTTCGAACAACTCTTGAGCATTTAGGGTTTTCGTTTGGAGTTTTTGAAGACGAAACCATTGAGATTATAGGAATTCATAGTTCGTTGACGGAGTCTGATGTATCTGAAATATTTGACACCTTTTTATCCAATCTTTCCAAAGACATTCCTGATGACGGATTTAGTTTGAATGATCGTTTGGCCAAAATACTTGCACAATGCGCAGGAATTAAAAGCGGTGAATCTCTGGATGGAGTCTCTCAAGAAGGCTTGGTCAATGATTTGTTTGCTTGTAAGGAACCCGATAGATCGCCTTATGGCAAACCTGTATTTACAACACTTACCGTTCATGAAATTGAAAAAAAATTAGACGCATGAGAAGAATTCCTGAAACCATAAAGCAATTGCTTATTGTCAATGTGTTGTTTTTTATAGGATCTCAATACTTGGGACCGCTTTCCTACGATCTTTTGGCCTTGCATTACCCTGACAATGATAATTTTTTTGCATGGCAACTAGTTTCACATATGTTCATGCATGGCAGCATCATGCATATTGCTTTTAATATGTTAGGATTGTGGATGTTTGGCTCGCCTTTAGAGCAAATGTGGGGAAGTAAAAAGTTTTTATTTTTTTATGTTTCGACAGGATTGGGAGCCGCTGGACTCCAATTGCTGATGTATTCCATCACTATCAATTCGGGCTCAACCCTTTTGTTGGACGCAGGTGTGGCGCAACAAACAATTGATAAAATTCTTATTTCTGGCTCCTACAACACAAACATTCTTGAATACATAGAACAAGATAAATTGTATGCCATGTATGAGGCTTTTAATGCAACTATGGTGGGTGCTTCGGGCGCACTATACGGGGTTTTGGTTGCATTTGCTTTTTTGTTTCCCAATGCAGAACTCATGATGATTTTTTTGCCCATTCCCATCAAAGCCAAATATTTTGTTCCTTTATTAATTGTTGGCGATCTCTTCTTTGGATTCTCCTCTTATTCGGTTGGATCCATAGCTCACTTTGCTCATGTTGGCGGAGCTTTAACAGGATTTGTTATGATGTGGTATTGGAAAAAAAATCAATTTAACAATCAACGGTGGTCTTAATGAATGCATGGAATTCTTTAAAAATACGCTTTAATCAGCTTACCATTTCTGAGAAGTTGATCGCCATTATGGTAGTGCTATTTGTTTTGCCATTTTTTATTCGAACAATATTGTTTTTGTTCAACATATCGTCTACAAATTTTTTGCAATGGTTTGAATTATACCCTTCTTTTGAAACCCTAATTCTTCGTCCTTGGACGCTTATCACTTACGGCTTTTTTCATGCTTCTTTAGGACATATTTTTTGGAATTTATTATTGATGTATTTCGTAGGAAGAATGCTTTTAAACTTGTTTAATGAGCGTCAATTCATCAATATTTTCTTTAATGGTATTCTTTTAGGGGGTATCGTTTTCGTAGCAAGCTATTCGTTGTTTCCCGCATTTTCAGGGCAATTCCCGCCCCTTATTGGTTCATCGGCTGGAGTAATGGCCTTGTTGGTTTTTTTAGCAGCATACGCTCCATATCAGCAAATTTATGTATGGTTTTTTAAAATTAAAATAGTCTATGTCGCTTTGTTTCTTGTATTGTTAGATGTTATTCAGATTCCCACCAACAATGCAGGAGGTCACTTGGCGCATCTTGGCGGTGCTTTTTGGGGCTGGTTTTATCAATACCAACTTGCTAAGGGTAACGATGTAGGTCGCTGGTTTTCCAATAGTTGTGAATCGGTTATCAAATGGTTTTCGTCCTCAAAAACACCCTTTAAGACGGTTTATAAAACTACAAAAACCAAAAAATCGACTCCTAGATCGGCAATACATCAACAAAAAATAGACGCCATATTAGACAAAATCAGTGCGTCGGGCTATGAAAGTTTAACTCAAGAGGAAAAAGATTTTCTTTTTAGATCAGGAAATCAATAATCAGCTATGGCAGCAAAAACGTCACTTTGGAATAAGTTGCTCTTTTTTTTCAACTCAATTCTCGCTTTTTTTCTGCTTCTTTCTTATGCGCTTCCTTATGTGTTTCCTTCAGCATTCCCTTTTTTGTCTGTATTGAGCCTAACATTGCCTGTATTGATAGTCATCAATGCCTTTTTTCTTTTTTATTGGATTGTAAAACTACACCGTTATTTTTTGCTTTCTTTTTTTGTTTTGGCATTAGGGTACAAATATTTGAATGCTTTGTATCAAAACAATGCACACAAACCCAAAGATGTGGGTGTTCATGTGATGAGTTTTAATGCCCGTCTTTTCAATCATTACGGCTGGATAAAAGAAGGAAATGTCCAGAAGCAAATACAAGAATTTATTGCAAACGAAGCTGCAGACATTATCGCTGTTCAGGAGTTTCATAAGGACTATCTGTACTTGTTTGATGCGTATTCCTATCAATACGTGCAAACCGGAAACGGTAAAATGGGGCAAGCTATTTTTACAAATTTTCCAATACTGAATCAAGGAAACATAGGTTTTACTAAAACCGCAAACGGCGCTATTTTTACGGATATTCTTATAAAAAATGATACAATACGATTTTATAACATTCATTTAGAGTCGTTGCGAATCAATCCAAAAGAGGAAATTTTTACGCAAGAAAAATCCCAAAAACTACTCAATAGAATGGGGGTAGGATTTACCAATCAACAACTACAATCGGAACAAGTAAAATTGCACAGTCAGAATTCACCCTATCCGAATATCCTTTCGGGAGATTTTAACAACACGCAATTTTCGTATGTATATAAAAACATTAGAAACAATTATAAAGATGCCTTTGAAGAAGCTGGGAAGGGAATTGGAACCACCTATGACTTCAAATTGATACCGCTTCGAATAGATTTTATATTGTACGATTCCTCCTTACCATTGCATTCGTTTGAAACCCATTCCGAATCATTTTCAGATCACAAGCCTATCAGTGCACGATTTGAATTGAATTAATGGCTTCTAAAAAAACTAAAGATACAACTGCCGTAGCTTCTGGAGTTAGAAAATCCATTGAGGGATGAAAGGTCTGTTTGCTTGGAGTGTTCTACGATTAATACACCCTCGCTTCGAATCATTTTATTTGAGAAGATTTGATCAATGAAATGCTTAAATTTATCGAATTCCAAATCGTAAGGAGGGTCAGCAAAAACAATATCATAACTCCCATTATGTTTGGATAAAAACGAACTGATTTCGTTTTGAACTACTTGAATGGGTGCTTTTAAGGTCTCGGAAGTTTGTTCAATAAAACGTATGCATTTGGCGTTTTTATCAACACAAACAACATGTTGAACGCCTCTTGATACAAATTCATAGCCAATATTACCGGTACCAGCAAACAAATCTAGAACGGATAGATTTTGAAAATAAAATTCGTTATTGAGAATATTGAACAATGCTTCTTTGGCTCTATCAGTTGTTGGACGAACGGGGAGATTGTTAGGAGCTATGATGCGCCTTCCTCTGTGAATACCGGATATGATTCTCATTTAAAATAGATGATTCAGTACAATGTCTTGGTGCGAAGTCAATGATCGGACTCCATCAGGTTCATTGGCAAGTTGGTCTTGAAAAAACGTCACATTTCGAACGTACCGGTAGGTTAATTTGTACAGGTCATCATTGGCTTCAATTTTACCGAGTAGCTCTAGTTTGTCTATATCGGGATTGAGGTTGCATTGTTCGGCAACAAATAAGATGTAATACAAAAAATCTTCCGCTGTTTGGTAGTTAAACGTATTATAAAAAGTCAGCTTTTTATCTGTAATAACAACAATTTCCAGTGATTTTTCTTGAACATGAACAAACCATTGAGGTTCTTTTTTATGAGCCGCCTTAATAAAGAGTTGCTCCAAAAGAACCGTCGAAAAATGATAGTATTCAAACGATCCAAATTGATCAAACAAAAAATTATTTAGGTTGATAAAAGGAACATATACGTTGACCAAATCGTGATTTTGAAGCACGTCATAAGCTATGTAGTCGTTTTCGAGAAGTTGAGTGTTGAGGTTTAGGTAGCTTTTGAGCGCATGTTCATCAAACAAGGGCAGAGGAACCAAAGAGGAAAGAGAATTGACAACTGCAAGACGAACTTTAGAATAATCTAGATGTTGCGGACATTTGGAGCCTAGGGTGTTTGATAGTTTTTCTAATAATTCTGGAGGAGAAGCCGTTTGTGAAAACGATTCTTGAAAACGAAAAACAGGTTTTTTAGAAAACTGTTCCCTAATTAAAAAAGAATGTCCATCCAAGCCAAGCTGGATGGACAATTCCACAGATGTATTGTTATGTTTAATTTCGGGTTGTTGTGTCATATATGGTTGGCCAATTTCCATTGGTACTAACTTCAGAAAGCGAACCTAAAATAATTTCGGGCCCGTTGATACCATCAACAGAAACCAAAGCTTTTTCTTGTTCTAGAAGATCTTTGTCTTGATCGTGAAGCACGACATCCTTTTTGACTTTCGCCTCAAAAACAGCCACTTTATAACCGTTTTTATCGATAATATCGGATTTCATTTCAAAATCAGCATCCACTCCAACAAGGGGAACTTTCTTCATATTCTTGTAGCGTGTCGATGTTTTGAAAAGAGAATCTTTAACCGACGCAAAACCAAGAGTGTCAATTACAACAACCTCCTTAAGCATGTCAATTCGATAAACACGATCGTACTCTAAATAGCTAGAATCACGTTTTTCAACAAGTGTGTATTGAGCAGTGTCAATAAAACTGATTAAGCTCTCAAAAGAATTTGCATAAACTCCTGTAACACTTTTGTGGGCAATCTGCGCATCTCTGATATCTTTCAATCGTTCGATGACTTTTGCATAGCGTTTGGTTTTGGTTTTGTTAAAGTCTAACGGGCCATTAATAGAATCGTACACTTTGTATCCAAAAAAGACGATAAGTATCCAAAGTAAAATTTGTATTCCAACTTTCATTATCAATAAATTTTTTAGGTCATTAACAAAACTACGATTTTTTTTAATTTACAAAAGGCTTTACCCAAAAAAACATTGCTATCTTTGGTTAATAATCTTACGAATGGACGCGCTTCAATTTTCACAGTTACTTCTTGATAAATTTCCATTCCAACCTACGGACTCTCAGCAGCTGGCAATCAAACAATTGTCAGAATTTTTGTTTACCGAATCGAACAACACACTTTTTGTTCTCAAAGGATATGCTGGAACAGGAAAAACGACTTTGATTGCTTCCATTGTTAAAAATTTACGATATGCGAATTACAAGTCAGTTTTATTAGCTCCTACCGGTAGAGCTGCCAAAGTGTTATCCAACTACGCCAAAAAACAAGCGTTTACCATTCATAAACGAATTTATTTTCCTCGTTCGGGCAAAGACGGCAAGGTGGGCTTTGTGTTGCAACCCAACAAATTCAGCAATACTCTTTTTGTTATTGATGAGGCATCTATGATAGGCGATGCTTCCACACAGTCCAAATTGTTTGAATCGGGTTCGTTATTGCAAGACTTGATTTCGTTTGTCGATGCTGGCACCAATTGTCGGTTGATGTTTGTGGGTGATACAGCACAACTGCCTCCTGTTAAGCTAACGGTAAGCCCGGCTCTCAACTCCGATTTGCTTGCTTTTGACTTTAATAAAGACGTTTCTGAAGTTGTTTTGAGCGAAGTCGTTCGACAATCTGAAGGTTCTGGAATATTGCACAATGCCACAGCATTGCGCGAACAATTACAGATAGAAATTTTTGATGATTTTTGCTTCAATTTAAAGCCCTTTAACGATGTGATTCGACTCATAGACGGACACGAAATTCAAGAAGCCATCGAATCCTCCTACCGCAACAATGGAAAAGAAGAAACCGTTATTCTAGTAAGATCAAACAAACGCGCCAATTTATACAATCAACAAATCCGATCTCAAATTCTTTTTAATGAACACGAACTTTCAGTGGGTGATTTTTTAATGGTCGTTAAAAACAATTATTATTGGTTAGAAGCCTCATCTGCCCCAGGTTTTATTGCCAATGGTGATATAGTTGAGGTTTTAGAAATTCAAGCATTTAAGGAATTGTACGGATTTCGATTTGCGGAAGTGCATGTTCAAATGGTTGACTACCCCAACGAACCTTCTTTTGATACGGTTCTTATTCTGGATACGTTGACTTCGGAAAGTCCTGCTTTGCCTTACGAAGATTCCAACAAGTTATATCTTGAAGTACAAAAAGATTATGCCCATCTGAAATCCAAATACCAACGTTTTAGAGAGGTCAAAGACAATGCTTTTTTCAATGCCCTTCAGGTGAAGTTTTCGTACGCAATAACCTGTCATAAATCGCAAGGAGGCCAATGGTCCAATGTTTTTGTGGAACAGCCATATTTGCCCGACGGCCCTGATAAGGATTATTTTAGATGGCTTTACACGGCTATCACACGCGCTACCCAAAAACTTTATTTGATAGGTTTTAAAGACGAATCATTTTCACACAATTAATTTAAACAGTATTTTTACAAAAATCATTTTAATTCATGAAGGTTATTGCTGTGATCCCTGCTAGATACGAAGCCTTTCGATTTCCTGGAAAACTTCTTAAAAATTTGGTAGGAAAGTCTGTCATTCGAAGAACATACGAAGCTGCGGTTTCTACTCAATTGTTTGATCAAGTTCTTGTTGTAACCGACAGCAACCGTATTGTTGAGGAGATAAATAGCTTTGAAGGAAATGTTGTTTTAAGTACAAAGGAACATGATTGTGGAAGCGATCGGATTGCCGAGGCTGTGCAAAACATGGAGGTGGATGTTGTATTGAATGTTCAAGGAGATGAACCTTTTATAGATAAAGAAAGCTTATCGAACTTGTTGAATGTTTTTAAAGAAGACAAGTCCCAAACGATTGATTTGGCTTCATTGATGACTCCATTAGTTCAAACTGAAGACATAGAAAACCCTAACAACGTGAAAGTGATTGTCGATAGCAATCAATTTGCATTATATTTTTCAAGATCTCCGATTCCGTATCCACGGGCTACAGATACTCCTGTTCGCTACTTCAAACACGTTGGAATTTATGCATTTCGAAAGCAAGCCTTAATGGATTTTTACAACTCTTCAACAACGCCGCTTGAGGCAGCAGAAAAAATAGAATGTATTCGACATTTAGAACACGGCAAAAAGATTAAAATGGTCGAAACTTCAAAATATAGCATTGGCATTGATACTCCTGAAGACCTTGAAAAAGCTATTGCTTACCTAACTGAAAACTCCTAGAATGAAGTGGTTTAGCAAGTTTGTTTTTCATTCAATACTTGGCTGGTCTATTGATGGTACATTACCCAGCATAAAAAAATGTGTAATTATTGTAGCTCCCCATACACATTGGCAAGATTTTATCATTGGTGTTTTAGTTCGTGATATTATTGGATTGGAAATTAATTTTATAGGTAAAAAAGAACTTTTTAGCTCGCCTTTAGGATGGCTTTTTAAATGGATGGGTGGGGCACCTGTCAATAGAGGGAGTAAATCCAATACTGTGGAAAGTATTGTCGATATTTTCAATCAGCGCGATGTATTTCGATTGGCTCTTTCTCCAGAAGGAACTCGAAAGAAAGTGAGCACATGGAAAACGGGTTTTTATTTTGTAGCCAAAAAAGCGAACGTACCTGTAGTGCCTGTTTCCTTTGATTTTTCAAAGAAAAAAGTCACTATTTTCAAACCTTTTGAAGTCTCTTACAACAAAGAAAGCGACATCAAAACACTTCGTAATCTATTTAAAGGAGTAGTGGGTAAAATACCAGAATATTCTTAAAAAATTAATCTTCCAATTGAAGTGTGTGATATACGTTTTGTACATCGTCATCGTCATCCAATTTTTCCAATAATTTTTCTACGTCTGCGACTTGCTCTTCCGTAAGTGTTTTGGTAACATTAGGAATGCGTTCAAACCCGGAGGATAATATCTCAATTCCCGTGTTTTCAAGTTCCTTTTGAATGGCGCCGAAACTTTCAAAAGGGCCGTAAATCATAATTCCGTCTTCGTCTTCAAACACTTCTTCAACACCGTGATCGATTAAATTTAATTCCAATTCTTCTACATCGAGTCCTTCGGGATTTACACGGAAATTACAAGTGTGATCAAACATAAACTCAACAGACCCCGACGTTCCGAGACTTCCATTGCATTTATTAAAGTAACTGCGAATATTGGCAACCGATCGGTTGTTGTTGTCAGTCGCTGTTTCCACCAAAACAGCAATACCGTGAGGTGCATACCCTTCAAAAAGGACTTCTTTATAGTTCTCGGTATTTTTGTCAGAAGCTTTTTTTATGGCGCGCTCAATATTATCTTTGGGCATATTGGCTGCCTTAGCATTTTGAATAACAGCCCGTAATTTTGAGTTGGTATCTACGTTGGGTCCGCCGTCTTTGACAGCCATCACAATGTCCTTTCCTATTCTAGTAAAGGTTTTAGCCATAGCTGACCAACGCTTCATTTTGCGTGCTTTTCTAAATTCGAATGCTCTGCCCATACTATTAAATGTTATTCCACAAATATAAGCGATTGATCAAAACATTACAATTTTTTAGGTGTTCAAAAAAATGTCTTCAAGAACTTTGGAGTGTGATATTTGCAGGTATTTGGGCAATGAATTGTCTCTTTGTAGAAGCGCCAAATACCGGTCGTGATTTGTTGTATACACTTGTTTGAAAATAGGAGATTTGTCAGTTAACTCATTGGCTAGGAGGCTAAAAAACTCATCGTGATGAATCAAATCCTTACTTCCCAAATGAAAAATACCCGTTTTTTTTCGATTAATCAAATAGTGGATTTGCCTTGACAACATCGAATCGCTGGTTACATTTACAATAAGCTTTGGGAATACTTCAAACGGAATTTTTTGATTGATGTGTAATTTCAATTCTTTTATTCTCGGTGAATTGGGACCAAATACCATTGGAATTCGTGCAATAATCCATTGTTTTTTGGGCAACTTCATAATCCGATTCTCAATTTTAATTTTCAATCTCCCAAAAATGCTCTCCGAAAGTGTTTTATCGAACTCATAGCTGGGATAATTTGTAAATACATCAAAGACATTAGCAGAGGATAAAAATATTATTTTACAATTTTGTTCTTTGGTGTAATCGGCAATATATAGGTGAAAATCAATTTGATCTTCAAAGTTTCCTCGCAATGAGCAAATAATAATATTGGGTTTGACTTTCTTTAGAATTTTTTCTGGTCCCTCTGTTTCAAAATTGTAATTAAAGAAGCGTTGATTTTTTTTGAATTTAACGTTTGAAAAATAAGTGCCATACACATCAAAATAGGGCGAAAGCTCTCTGTAGAGGACATTTCCCAAATACCCACTTGCACCAAAAATGAGGACTTTATTCATTGGTTAAGGTTTGTAAAATGGAAAAGTAGTGACTTTAGCAGCAATTCTTTTTTTGCGTATTTGAATGTAGATTTCCGATTTTGGAAAACTATGATTTATAGCCACATACCCCATTCCAATTCCAATTCCTAAAGATGGCGACATGGTTCCTGAGGTTACTATTCCAATGTTTAAACCTTCGCTGTCAACAATCTCGTATCCTTTTCTTGGGATAGGACGTTCCTGCATGGTAAATCCCACTAATTTTTTTTGAACACCATTTTCCTTTTGCAATTTTAAGAAGTCAGCATTTACAAAAGACTTGGTGAATTTAGTAATCCATCCTAGTCCCGCTTCAATAGGAGAAGTTTGATCGTCAATATCGTTTCCGTACAAACAATAGCCCATTTCCAAACGCAGCGTATCTCTGGCTGCCAAACCAATTGGCTGAATTTCAAATTCATTTCCAGCTTCAAAGAGTGCTTTCCATAACGCCTCAACATCTTTGTTAGAACAGTACAATTCAAATCCACCCGAGCCTGTATATCCAGTGGCAGAAATTAGCACATCTTGAATTCCTGCTAGGGTTCCCATTTGAAAGGTGTAGAATTTTATTTTAGATACATCAATATCAGTAAGTTTTTGAACTACTTCTGTTGCTTTGGGGCCTTGGACGGCCAACAAGGCTATAGAATCAGAGTCGTTTTTGAGAGTTGCATTTTTAGGGTTGTTCGACTGAATCCAATTCCAATCTTTTTCGATATTAGCAGCATTAACTACTAGCATATATTTGGACTCTTGTGTTCTGTAAACAATCAAATCGTCTATAATTCCACCTTCACGATTTGTCATGCAGCTATATTGAGCCTCACCAATCCTTAGTTTTGAAGCATCATTGGTAGTAATACGTTGTATCAGATCCAGCGCATGGGGTCCGGAACAAATGAATTCTCCCATATGAGACACATCAAAAACTCCTACAGCATTTCGAACTGCTTCATGTTCAGAATTGATTCCATCGTATTGAACAGGCATTAGGAAATTCGCAAAATCAACCATTTTAGCACCTAGCTGTTCATGAACGTGTGTTAAGGCAGTTTTTTTCATAGAATCTAATTTTAATCAAAATTCGACAATTTTTAGTATTTTTCAATCTAAATTTAGAATCATGTTTAAAAAATGTATATCCCTACTAATATTTTTAGTGATTCATAGTGTAAGCTCCCAATCTTCTTCTCATGGGTTTTTGTCAAAAGAATTCCATAAAAACAGAAGAAATGAAGTTCGTGCTATGCTTCCGAGCAACAGCGTAGCCGTTTTTTTTACAAATCCTACAAGAAATCGTTCCAACGATGTTGATTATCATTACCATCAAGATCCTAACTTTTATTATTTAACAGGTTATAAAGAGCCCCATGCAATATTGTTGCTTTTTTCTTCCGATGTGTCGGACGCTGATGAAATGATTTTTGTTCAACCCCGAAATCCTTTGGCCGAACAATGGAATGGAAAAAGATTAGGAGTGGAAGGAGTTAAAAAGCATCTTGGTATTCAAGAAGTTTTTCCAAATTCAGAATTCAATACAGCAACTATTGATTTTAAAAATTTTGATAAAGTTTTATTTTTTGATTTTAAAAACGATGTTCGCAATTTTAGCAATTCATCTGACTTGTATGATTTGATTCAACAGTTTAAGAAAAAAGCGGCTTACCCAGAGGACTTCGATGCATCCATACAGCAGGTATATGAGCTTATAAAAAGCACAGAAATTGAAAACATGGCTAATGTAGCCCAGACTTTAGGAAGAACCATCAAATACAATCCCACTTTAAAAGAAGATGTTTTAATAAGCGCTTTTCATGAAACCACTTCCGAGTCAACTCGTTTGGAATTGAAACAAAAAATTACCACAAAAGCGGCATCTATCAATTTGGACGCGGTGACTTTGCCCGAAATTATGAGCCGTCTTAGAGAAGTAAAAACGGAAGAAGAGCTGGTACTCCTTAAAAAAGCTATACGAATATCATCAATTGCCCAACAAGAGGTTATGAAAGCGATGCATCCTGAACTTTCAGAAACAGAAATTCAAGGAATTCATGAATTTGTTTACAAAAAATACGGTGCGGCCTTTGAGGGATATCCTTCCATTGTTGGTGGAGGAAGCAATGGGTGCATTCTTCATTATATTCAAAACGACAAGCCTCGGATAGGAGATGATTTGGTATTGATGGATTTGGGTGCCGAGTACGGTGGTTATACGGCCGATGTTACGCGAACCATTCCAGCCAATGGCGTGTTTTCACCCGAACAGCGAATCATTTACCAGTTGGTGTTTGATGCTCAAGAAGCGGGTATTCGTGCAGCTATAGTGGGAGCTCCCTTTGGCAGCCCAGGGAGCGTTGCGCGTGAGGTTATAGCAAAAGGATTGTTGAAGCTTAAAATTATTTCCCAAGCATCTGAAGTAAGCACCTATTTTCCGCACGGAACCTCTCACTACTTGGGGCTTGATGTTCATGATCCAGGAACATACACTGCTTTTAAGCACAATACAGTAATTACAGTAGAACCCGGAATTTACATTCCTGAAAATAGCGAGTGCGATCCAAAATGGTGGGGAATAGCCGTTCGTATTGAAGATGATATTTTAGTAACTGAGGAGGGTCCAGTCAATTTGTCAGCAATGGCACCGCGAACCATTGAGGAGATTGAAAACCTAATGAAACAACCCAGTCCCCTTAACCAGTTTGAACTTCCTAAGCTTTGAGTTGTCTATTAAGCAAATAGGACTTTAACTCTAGATAATCTTCAATGACAAAACTTTCCTTTTCTTTGTCGAGAATGGCCTCAATTTGAGAGGGTATATCCAATGTCAATCCAAGTTGCTGCTCGACAGTGTCTCTAAACTTAATGGGATGCGCTGTTTCAAGAAAAACTCCAAAAACTTGATCGTTAGTTTCCATAAACTTTTTCAACCCCAAATAACCAACAGCTCCGTGTGGATCGGCAATGTATTTTCCGTTCAAGTTTCTAATGGTGCTAATTGCTTTTCTTGTTTCTTTATCAGTAAAACTGTAAGAAGAAAATGTTTTTTTCAGCTTGTATAGGTCGTTATTGACGATTTTTTGAATTCGAATAAAGTTGCTCGGATTTCCAACGTCCATGGCATTTGATATAGTTTCTTTAGAAGGCTTTGGTTCATAAACACCGGCTTCCATATATTTGGGGACTGTATCGTTGATATTTGTACTGGCTACAAAATGAAAAATAGGCAACCCTAATTGATGTGCCATGAGCCCTGCACACACATTTCCAAAATTTCCACTAGGAGTTGAAAACACTAATTTTTTATCAATCCCTTGTTTTTTTAGGGTTTTGTAAGCAAAAAAGAAATAAAACATTTGAGGCAACCAACGAGCAATATTGATTGAATTGGCAGAGGTAAGTTTCATATTGTCTTTTAACTCCTGATCCAAAAAAGCGGTTTTTACCATTTCTTGACAATCATCAAATACGCCATTAACCTCTAGTGCGCTTACATTTTGCCCATTGGTAGTAAGTTGTTTTTCTTGAATATCACTCACTTTTCCACTAGGATATAATATCACAACTTTGATGCCTTTTACTCCCAAAAAACCACTAGCAACTGCTCCTCCAGTGTCTCCAGAAGTGGCTACCAAAACAGTGATTTCCTCATTATTTTTGTTTTTTGAGTTGAAATACCCTAAACAACGCGCCATGAATCGCGCTCCAACGTCCTTGAAAGCCATTGTAGGCCCTTGAAAGAGTTCGAGAGTTGCAACATTGTCTTCGATTTCTATAACTGGAAAATCAAAGCATAAAGTTTCGTCAATGATTTTTTTCAATTCCTTTTCTGGAATTTCATTTCCCACAAATGGCTGGATGACTTTGTAGGCAATTTCTTCATTCGAATAGGACTCAATATTGTCAATAAAGTCGGACGATAAGGGAGTGATTTCTTCAGGAAAATACAATCCTCTATCGGGAGCCAATCCTCGAATGACAGCTTCTTTGAATTTGACTTTAGGAGCGTTATTGTTGAGACTAAAATAATTCATTCTAAAATTTATTTGTATTCAAGAATTTTAATTCCTTCATAATTTAAAGTAGATACATGAGTATCAAATTCAATACCTGTTTTTTGATAAATAGCTTTCATAGCCTCCGCAACTTTGTGAGCTGTAAATATTCCTTTGCTCAAAGCAAATACTGAAGGTCCAGAGCCTGAAATTCCACTTCCAAGAGCCCCCGCTTTCTTGCAGCCTTCTTTTAGAGCGTCAAAATCAGGTATGAGAATGGAGCGTATGGGTTCGACGATTACATCTTCCAACGAACGACTAATTAGCTCGTAATCCTCTTCGTATAGTCCGCTAACCAAAGCCCCTAGGTTTGCCCATTGTGTAATAGCTTTTTTTAGAGGAATTTTCTTTTTCAAAAGAGCTCGAGCGTCTGACGTTTTGACTTCAATTTGTGGATGAATTACTGATGCAGCAATTTCAAGCGGTGTATTGAGCTTTATAATATCCAAAGTTGCACAATCTCTAACCAATGTAAACCCGCCTAACAATACTGGCGCTACGTTATCGGCATGAGCTGTTCCGCTAGCAAGACGTTCTCCTTCCATGGCAAACCGAATCAGTTCCTTATTTGTGTAAGGATTTCCTAATAGAAAATTGATGCCTGCAACTGCGCCTGCAGAACTAGCAGCACTACTGCCTATTCCACTTCCAGCTTTTATTTTCTTGTATATTTCAATTTCAAAACCATGTTCTCCTCCCAAATCATCCAGCAAAGCAAGGCCTGCTACTCCAGCCACATTTTGAGAGGTTTCTAGAGGAAGTTCTTGTCCTGTTATTTTGATAATTTGTATTCCTTTCTTATTGGATTTTCGAATTACCATTTCATCACCTACGTTATCCAAGCACATGCCTAACACATCAAATCCGCAGGATATGTTTGCAATACTGGCAGGTGAAAAAATCCTAACTTCTTTCATAGATTATCGTTTTCCAATTCGAATGATGTCAGCAAAAATACCCGAAGCTGTAACTTCAGCTCCTGCACCTGCACCTTTAACAATTAGAGGTTGATTGACATATCGATCTGTATAAAATAAAACAATATTGTCACTTCCCTCAAGATTGTAAAAATCATGTCCTTCAGGAATGTATTGAAGCCCAACAGAAGCTTTTCCATCTTTAAATTGAGCCACATATTTGATACGTGCATTTTCTTTGGATGCTTTTTCGTAAATCGAATTAAAATGCGCTTTGTGAGTGACTAATGATTTGAAAAAAGCATCGTTGTCTGCAGTTTCCAAGCACTCTTTAGGCATGAACGACTCGTTTTCAATGTCTTCCAATTCAATGTCGTTGCCGCTTTCTCTTGCGAGAATTAATATTTTTCTAGCAACATCTACACCGCTTAAGTCAATTTTTGGATCAGGCTCAGTAAACCCTTGTTTTTGAGCTTCCAAAACAACATCGTGAAAAGAGTTTTTGTTGTCAAAATGATTGAAAATAAAATTCAAACTACCCGATAATACGGCCTGAATCGTATGGACTTTATCTCCCGAAGCAATTAAGTTATTAAGCGTGTCGATAATGGGTAGTCCTGCTCCAACATTGGTCTCGAACAAGAAAGGAACACCAAAATCTCTAGATAATTTTTTGAGCTTTTTGTAATGCAATAATTGGTCGGCGCAAGCGATTTTATTACAAGTTACGACCCCAATATTATTTTCCAAATAGTGTTCGTAAACTTGTGCAATTTTTTCACTAGCGGTATTGTCAACAAATATACTGTTTCGAATGTTCATTGATTTAACGGTGCTTAAAAACGCGTTAGTTTCTGCTTTTTCTCCTTTTTCAAGAAGATCTTTCCAAATTGTTAAATCAATACCTTTTTCATCAAACACCATTTTTTTGGAGTTGGAAATACCAGCAACTCGTATGCTGAGACTGAGATGATCTTTTAAATAATCCGTTTGAGACTGAATTTGATCGATTAATTTGCTTCCAACGTTTCCAACACCTGTTATAAACAAATTGAGTTGTTTGATATTTGCCTCAAAAAAACGCTCATGCAATGTGTTCAAAGCTTTCTTAACATCCTTTTTATTGATGACAGCAGTAATGTTTTTTTCCGACGCTCCTTGAGCAATGGCTTTAACATTGATGTTGTTATTGCCCAAAGCACTAAACATTTTGCCGCTAATTCCTTGATGGCTTTTCATTTTATCTCCAACAAGCGCAATAATTGCTAGATCTTTTTCAAGATTCACTGGATCCAGTCGCTTGATAGAGATTTCGTATTCAAATGTCTGGTCGATAAGTGTCTTTGCTTTTTCAGATTCAGAGCTATCAATTCCAATGCAAATGGATTGTTCTGAAGAAGCTTGGGTAATCATTATAATATTAATTCCTTCGTTTGAAAGTACTTCAAGCAAACGTTTTGAATATCCTGGAAACCCAACCATTCCACTTCCTTGTAATGTCAGAAGGGCAATATTTTCGATATGACTAATCCCTTTCACGGCTTGTTCTTCATCACTCTCATTAGTGATGCACGTCCCTGTTTTGTTGGGTTTGAATGTGTTTTTTATCCAAATAGGAATATTTTGCTGAAGTGCCGGATGGATAGTAGGAGCATACAACACCTTAGCACCAAAATGAGAAAGTTCCATGGCTTCTTGATACGAAATGTTGTTTATGGGCATTGCTTGTTTGACCAAATTTGGATTTGCAGTATACATTCCACTTACGTCGGTCCATATTTCTAGGGCATCTACACGAAGAGCACCCGCTAAAATGGCAGCAGTATAGTCCGATCCTCCTCTTCCCAAAGTAGTGGGTACTCCATCTTTGTCAGAAGCCACAAATCCAGGAAGCAATGTGATTTTAGCAGTTGACTCTTTGAAAAAAGAAAAACAGTTTGCGTTGGTTACATCAAAATCAACCACTGTTTTACCAAATAAAAGCGTTGTTTGAATCAACTCACGTGTATCTTTATTAACAACATCCAGTCCTTTAGATCGTGCAGACTCCCCAATAATGTAGGAAGACAAAAGCTCGCCATATCCTGAAATAACGGCTTCGGTTTTTGGAGATAATTCATTAACCAAATAGGTTCCTTCGTAAAGTGTCTCGAGCTTATTGAGCTCAGATTTGACGTAGCTTAGCGCATGGCTCTGTTTTTGAACAGGAATCAAGGATTTTATAGCGCTCAGATGTTTCTTTTCTAACTCATCAAGCAAATCTTTGTAGGATTCATCACCTTGAGCGGCAAGCCGACCAATATGTAACAAGGTGTCTGTAACACCACTAAAAGCAGAGACAACCACCACAATGTCTTCTGAGTAAGAAGATATAATGTCAAGTACTTTTTCAATGTTATTTGCATTCGCTACAGAAGTGCCTCCAAACTTTAAAACTTTCATAACAATAAGGATTATTTAATTGCGATTTTTTTAATTAAAAAAACAGATAAAACAAACGGTTAATATGAAATGATTATACCCCCAAAGGGGTAATAATAGTTGTCGACATACCGAAGAGTAAGTTTGATAATAAAGCTGTCAATCCGTGTTTCATGTGAAAATTTATAACGTACAAAAGTATTACTTTTTGAAATGATTTGGATATAACTATTATTTTTTTAGATAAATCATAGTATAGTTGTTTGATAAATAAGAATTCGACATTAACACACCATTTTTTTCGTTAAATATTATCAATTTCTTAAAAATTACATTAATTAACGTGTAGATAATTTCTTAAATATTTCAAAATGAATACAAGCTTAACTGCTCAATTATTTGTAATTTTAGACTTTGTTTCAGCTTTGTAAAAAGTATTTCATGATGTCAGAAATTCAAGCATTAGTTTCGAAAGGGTATTTGGACAAATCCGTGCCAAAACACCTTAATTTGATAGATGATATTAATAAACTCAAAAAGGAAAAAAACGCCGTTATCCTGGCTCATTATTATCAAGTAGATGAGATTCAAGACATATCCGATTATTTGGGAGACAGTCTTTATTTGGCTAAAATGGCTGAGAAGGTAGATGCAGACATGATTGTCTTTGCGGGTGTCCATTTTATGGCAGAAACAGCTAAAATTATCAATCCCTCCAAAAAAGTAGTGTTGCCAGATTTGAAGGCGGGTTGTTCATTGGCGGATTCGTGTCCACCCGATCAATTTGCTGCTTTTAAGACCCAATATCCTGATGCAATTGTGGTTTCCTATATCAATTGTTCCGCCGAAATTAAAGCGATGACAGACATTGTCTGTACTTCGAGCAATGCGGTTGATGTGATAAATTCTATTCCCAAAGATCAACCCATTATTTTTGCACCGGATAAAAATCTTGGGCGTTATTTGATTTCTCAAACTGGACGCGATTTGATCTTGTGGGAAGGATCATGCATTGTTCATGAAGCATTTTCGTTTGATAAAATTGTTGCCTTGTCCCGAAAACATCCAGAAGCTAAATTCATTGCACACCCTGAATCCGATTCTCAAGTGTTGGATTTTGCACACTATATCGGAAGCACATCGGGTTTGTTGGGTTTTATTGAAACGGATGATGCCCAAGAATATATTGTCGCAACTGAAGCAGGAATTTTGTATGAAATGCAAAAACGTGCGCCCCATAAAACATTCATTCCAGCTCCTGTAAACGACGATACTTGTGCTTGTAGTGAATGCGCTTTTATGAAATTAAACACTTTGGAAAAATTGTATTTGTGTATGAAATACGAACTCCCAGAGATTCAACTCGATGATTCGCTCATGAGCAAAGCACGTGCTTCTATTCAAAGAATGTTGTCTTTAGGATAAAAATATGATGCATACAGATATACTAGTTATTGGTTCTGGAATTTCAGGATTGTCGTATGTTATCAAGCTGTCCGAACTCCAACCCGATCTACAAATTGTTCTATTATCCAAAAGAAATCTTTTGGAAAGCAACACTCGATATGCACAAGGAGGTATTGCTGTAGTGTCGGATTTTGAGTTAGACTCGTTTGAAAAGCATGTATCCGACACTCTTGTTGCTGGAGATGGTTTGTGCAACCCGTCGGTTGTTGACTTTGTTGTTCGAGAAGGTCCTGCTAGGCTGCAAGAACTAATTGACTGGGGAACTTCTTTTGATCAGAAATCCGATGAACTTCATTTGGAAAAGGAAGGAGGGCATTCAGCCAGTAGAATAGTTCATCACAAAGACAAGTCAGGTTACGAAATACAAAAATCTCTAATAGCGCAAGTACGCAAATTAAAAAACATCACGATTTTAGAAAATCATGTTTTGGTAGATTTAATAACCGATCACCACATGGATAAAGCCTCCTATAATCGATGTTATGGAGCTTATTTAATTTCTTTGAAAGATCAATCTACGATTAAAATCACTGCCAAAATTACAGTGCTTTCTACAGGAGGCGGTGGTCAAGTTTACGCGCATACAACCAATCCTAAAGGAGCTACTGGTGACGGAATTGGTGCAGCATACAGAGCAAAAGTTACCATCAATCATTTGCAGTACGTTCAGTTTCATCCTACAGCCTTTTTTCCCAAAGTAAAAGGAAACACGTTTTTGATTTCCGAAGCTGTTCGAGGAGCAGGAGGGAAGTTGATCACAAAAAACGGCAATCGGTTTATGCCTCAATATGACTCTAGAGCCGAATTGGCATCTCGGGATATTGTTGCGCGATCTATAGCCATAGAACTAAAAAAGAGCGGTGACGATTGTGTTTTTTTAGATTGCACTCATTTTGAAAAAAATGATTTTAAAAGTCGATTTCCAACAATTTATAATACATGTAATCAAGCAGGGTTCAACCCTGAAAGCCAGCCTATTCCTGTGGTTCCAGCAGCTCATTATTTCTGCGGAGGTATTAAGGTTGACTCGTACAGTAAAACTTCTTTAGCAGGTCTTTATGCCATTGGAGAGTGCAGTAATACTGGTCTTCATGGGGCAAATCGATTGGCGTCCAATTCCTTGCTAGAGGCTTTAGTGTTTTCACATAGAGCCGCTTTGGCTTCCCAAAAGGAGCTTGCCGAAATAGAGGTTACTCAACATTTTTTTGGAACTATTCCCGATTGGAACGACGCATTTACTGTTTCCAACAAGGAATCCAAGTTGGTAGACAAACTTTGCAAAGAAATTCAAGAAACGATGAGCAGTTGTGTTGGAATTTTTAAATCTGAGGAATCCTTACTCGTTGCTGAAAAAAAATTAAACACTCTTTTCAATCAGGTTGTCGAATGGTACAATCAAAACAAGTTGACTCCGCGCTTGTGTGAGTTGAGAAATTTGGTTAGTGTTTCCTATTTAATTGTTAAACAATCGCAACAAACTTCTGAAAACAAAGGAGTTTTTTATAATCATGATAATGAATAAATCATTTTACTCGCAGTATGCTTCTTTTTTAGATCATTTTATATTGGAGGCTTTGCATGAAGATATTCAAGACGGAGACTTTAGTAGTTTGGCTTCTTTTTCAAAAAAAACAGAAGGTAAACTGGTTCTAAAACTTAAAGAATCAGCGATAATAGCGGGTGTTGACTTGGCAGAGAAAATTTATTTCCAATATGACAATTCAATTCGTTTGAGCATATATGCTGAAGATGGTGTTTTAGCTCGTGCGGGAGACACTGTTTTTTCTGTAGAGGGTTCTGTCCAATCTCTTCTCGCCACCGAACGGCTTGTTTTGAACTGTATGCAGCGAATGTCGGGTATTGCGACATTGACTCATTCGTTGGTTCAAAAGGTCGCTCATACACCATGCAAGCTTCTTGATACACGAAAAACAACTCCCAACTTCAGATATCCCGAAAAATGGGCAGTTCTAATAGGAGGAGGTGAGAACCACCGTATGGGATTGTTTGACATGATTATGTTGAAAGACAACCATGTTGATTTTTGTGGAGGCATTGAGCCCACTCTTAATAAAGCGTTTAAGTATCTAAACGATAATTCATTGCAAATCCCTGTGATTGTAGAAACGCGATCGCTTAAAGAGGTTAAAGAGTGCCTTTCATTTCCTCAATTACATAGAATATTATTGGACAATATGTCGATTGAATTGCTTCAGGAAGCAGTTGCATTAGTGGATGGAAAAATACCAACAGAAGCCTCAGGGAATATTACTGAAAAAAATCTTGTAGCTATTGCAGAAACAGGAGTTAATTATGCTTCACTAGGCGCGCTTACACACTCCGCCCAAAACATCGACATGAGCCTTGTTACAGTTTAAAATCGCTAAGATTTTTTAGATTTGGAAGATGAAGTATCTGCAGACGAAACGCTGAGGGAAAGTTTTTCAGATTTCCCATCCCAGTCAAACTTGATACAATCGCCTTCTGATAAGTTTCCAGCTAAAATTTCTTCAGCAACAACATCTTCAATGTGTTTTTGAAGAGCTCTATTCAGAGGACGCGCACCAAATTGTCTGTCAAATCCTTTGTCAGAGATAAAATCAATTGCTTTTTTACTGAGTTTTAGTGAGTAGCCAAGATCATTAATTCTATTCACTAATACTTGAAGTTCAATTTTAATGATTTCATTAATGTGTTTTTTTTCAAGAGCATTGAAAATAACAACATCATCAATTCGATTTAAAAATTCTGGTGCAAAGGTTTTTTTCAAGGCATTTTGAATCACGCTTATGGTGTGTTCGTCTTCTTGTGATTTTTTGGCAGCGGTACCAAACCCTACTCCAGTTCCAAAATCTTTTATTTGTCGAGCCCCAATGTTCGAGGTCATGATGATAATTGTGTTTCTAAAATCAATTTTTCGCCCCAAGCTATCCGTTAAATAACCATCATCCAAAACCTGTAAGAGCATGTTAAAGACATCGGGATGTGCTTTTTCAACTTCGTCTAAAAGGATAACTGAATAGGGCTTTCTTCTAACTTTTTCGCTCAACTGTCCCCCTTCTTCGTATCCTACATAACCTGGAGGTGCACCGATAAGTCGAGAAATAGCAAATTTTTCCATATATTCACTCATGTCCACTCTAATAAGCGAATCAATACCGTTGAAGAGCTCGTTGGATAACACTTTGGCCAATTGAGTTTTTCCAACTCCAGTTTGCCCCAAGAAGATAAATGAACCAATGGGTTTGTTGGGGTTTTTGAGTCCCACACGGTTGCGTTGAATGGCTTTGACAACTTTTTTAACAGCTTCGTCTTGACCAATTACTTTGTCTTTGATCTTGTCACCTAGGTTAGAAAGTTTCAAGCTTTCTTTTTGAGCGACTTTATTCACAGGAATCCCTGTCATCATAGAGACAACTTCGGCAACATTATCTTCGGTTACCACTTCTCGATTTTGTTTTTGTTCTTCGAGCCAGTCTTCTTGAGCGTTCAATAGGTCTTTCTCAAGTTTTTTTTCATCATCTCTTAAGCGAGCAGCCTCTTCGTATTTTTGCTTTTTGACCACTGTATTTTTGAGAAGTCGCACTTCATCAAGTTGGTTTTCTAGGTCAACAATCAAGTCGGGAACGTTCATGTTTGTAATGTGAACTCGCGATCCTGCTTCATCCAATGCGTCGATGGCTTTGTCTGGAAGAAAACGATCTGCCATAAATCGATCTGTCAGTTTTACACAAGCAATAATAGCTTCGTCTGTAAAATCTACATTGTGATGAGCTTCGTATTTGGATTTGATATTATTAAGAATTTCAATAGTCTCATCCACAGTAGTAGGCTCCACAATCACTTTTTGAAACCTTCGTTCTAAAGCACCGTCTTTTTCTATGTACTGACGGTATTCATTAAGAGTAGTGGCTCCGATACATTGAATTTCTCCTCTTGCCAAAGCCGGTTTGAACATATTAGAGGCATCCAAACTTCCTGTGGCACCACCAGCGCCAACAATGGTATGAATCTCGTCAATAAAAAGAATGATTTCAGCGTTTTTTTCCAATTCATTCATTACGGCTTTCATTCGTTCTTCAAATTGCCCTCGGTATTTGGTTCCTGCAACTAAACTGGCTAGGTCAAGGGTTACAACTCGTTTGTTGAACAACACTCGAGACACTTTTTTTTGTATAATTCGAAGCGCCAATCCTTCGGCAATTGCAGATTTACCTACACCGGGTTCTCCAATTAAAAGTGGATTGTTCTTTTTTCGTCGACTTAATATTTGTGAAACGCGTTCGATTTCTTTTTCGCGACCTACTACAGGGTCCAGCTTTCCTTGATCTGCTAAAACAGTTAAATCTCTACCAAAGTTATCGAGAACCGGAGTATTGGTTTTTTTGGTTGATTTTGTTTCTTTTGAAGTAGAAAACGGATTGGATTTTTTGGATTCATTTTCAGAACTCTGTTCTTCAGGAAAGGTTTCTGAAGCGGGCATTTCTAAAAAGTCATCCTGAGAATCGTTGAGCATGAATTTAAATTGATCCTTTACAGTTTCATAATCTACTTGCAGTTTATGAAGTAATTTGGTTGTAGGATCGTTTTCGTTTCTAAGAATGCACAACAACAAATGTGCAGTGTTAATAGAAGTGCTTTGAAAAAGTTTAGCCTCTAAAAAAGTGGTTTTTAAAGCTCGTTCGGCTTGACGAGTAAGGTGTAAGTTTTTTTTATGGTTGGGCTCTAGATCGTGGATAGGATTGGCAGGGCTTAAAATCTCAACTTTACGTCTAAGATATTCCAAGTCAATTTCCAACGCGCTTAAAATTGAAATCGCTTTTCCGCTACCATCTCTTAAGAGACCTAGCATAAGATGTTCAGTACCAATGAAGTCATGCCCCAGTCGAAGAGCCTCTTCTTTGCTGTATGTGATTACATCCTTAACACGCGGTGAAAAATTATCATCCATAAAATTATAATTTAAAAAGAGGAAATAGATTTAAGTGCTAATTACAAGTTATATGCCAAAAGCCCAAAACATTATATGCTAATTGACAAAAAAAATAAACGATTTACAAATATTTTGGCATTAATTTATTTAAAAATATTCAAAAAATAATGTTAATAACTACCTTTAAAAAGGTATTGATAAAATTTAAAGAACACTATCAATTTCTTAAATTAGCAAGGTTTATGTAACAAATTAATTATAAAACGATAAACGCTTATGTCATTAGGAGAAAAGCTGATACCGATCAATATTGAAGATGAAATGAAATCAGCGTACATCGATTATTCGATGTCAGTGATTGTTTCAAGAGCGCTTCCAGACGTTCGAGATGGTTTAAAACCTGTTCACCGTCGTGTGTTGTTTGGAATGCATGAATTGGGTATGAAATCCAACACTGCTTATAAAAAATCTGCCCGTATTGTTGGGGAGGTTTTAGGAAAATATCATCCTCATGGTGATACATCTGTATACGACGCCATGGTTCGTATGGCTCAGGAATGGAGTTTGCGCTATATGATGGTTGACGGTCAAGGGAACTTTGGTTCGGTTGATGGTGATAGTCCAGCAGCGATGCGTTATACCGAAGCGCGTATGCGTAAAATTTCTGAAGACATGATGGCGGATATCGAAAAAGATACCGTTGATCATCAACTGAATTTTGACGACACTCTCAAAGAGCCCAAAGTACTTCCTACACGTGTACCTAATTTATTGATTAATGGTGCATCTGGAATTGCTGTTGGTATGGCTACCAATATGCCTCCTCACAACCTTTCTGAGGTAATTGATGGAACAATGGCTTATATTGACAACAATGATATTGATGTTGACGGCCTAATGGAGCATATCAAAGCGCCTGATTTTCCAACTGGAGGAACCATTTATGGCTATGAAGGGGTAAAGGAAGCCTTCCATACCGGAAGAGGACGAGTTGTCATGCGAGGTAAAGCCGAAATCGAAACCGTTCAAGGAAGAGAATGCATTATCGTTACCGAAATTCCTTATCAGGTCAACAAGGCTGACATGATTAAAAAAACAGCAGATCTTGTTAACGATAAAAAAATTGAAGGTATTTCCACAATTCGTGACGAATCGGACCGAAATGGAATGCGTGTTGTTTATGTTTTAAAAAGAGACGCAATACCTAATATTGTATTGAATATGCTTTATAAGTATACGCAATTGCAGTCTTCATTTAGTGTCAATAATATTGCCTTGGTCAAGGGCCGTCCTCAATTGCTCAATCTTCGCGAAATGATCCTACACTTTGTAGAGCATCGTCATGAAGTAGTGGTTCGAAGAACAAAATTTGAACTCAAAAAAGCTGAAGAAAGGGCACACATACTTGAAGGGCTCATTATTGCTTCCGATAATATTGATAAAGTGATTGCCTTGATTCGATCATCCAGTAATGCAGATGAAGCCAAAGATAAATTAATCAAAGCATTTGACTTGTCTGAAATTCAGTCCAAAGCAATCGTAGAAATGCGATTGAGACAACTTACAGGACTTGAACAAGATAAATTACGAGGGGAGTATGACCAACTGATGATCACTATCGAAGATCTAAAAGATATTTTGGATAAAAAGGATAGAAGAATGGAAATCATTAAGGGTGAATTGTCTGAAGTAAAAGAAAAATACGGAGATGAACGCCGTTCTGTAATTGAATATGCAGGCGGGAACTTCAGTATGGAGGATATGATACCCAATGAAAAAGTAGTCATTACAATTTCTCATGCTGGGTATATCAAGCGTACTTCCTTAACAGAATACAAAACCCAAAACAGAGGAGGCGTTGGTCAAAAAGCTTCCACCACACGTAATGAGGACTTTTTAGAACATTTATTTGTTGGAACCAACCATCAATACATGCTCTTTTTTACTCAAAAAGGAAAATGTTTTTGGATGCGTGTTTACGAAATCCCTGAAGGAAGCAAAACTTCCAAAGGAAGAGCCATTCAAAACCTTGTTAGTATAGAACAAGATGACAAAGTGAAGGCGTTTATTTGCACGCAAGACCTAAAAGACGAAGAGTATATCAACCAGCATTATGTCATTATGGCTACCAAAAAGGGGCAGGTGAAGAAAACTTCTTTGGAACAATATTCAAGACCAAGATCCAATGGAATTAATGCAATTACTATCCGTGAGGGAGATGAGTTGCTCGAAGCCAAGCTAACTACAGGTAATTCGCAAGTACTCCTTGCGGTTAAGTCAGGAAAGGCGATTCGCTTTGAGGAAAGCAAGACACGCCCAATGGGAAGAGGAGCTTCTGGTGTTCGAGGTATATCTCTCAACGGAGATTCTGATGAGGTAATTGGCATGATTTCTGTTAATGACCTAGATAGCAATATTTTGGTGGTTTCAGAAAATGGATACGGAAAGCGTTCAAGTCTGGAAGATTATCGAATAACCAATCGAGGTGGAAAAGGAGTAAAAACCATTTCTGTAACGGAAAAAACAGGTAATTTGGTAGCGATTAAAAACGTAACAGATTCTGATGACCTCATGATTATCAATCGTTCTGGAATTGCCATTCGTATGGAAGTAGAATCTCTTCGAGTTATGGGAAGGGCTACTCAAGGCGTGAAGCTCATCAATTTAAAAGGAGATGATACTATTGCTGCAGTCGCTAAAATTGTCCGCGATGAGGACGAAGTTCAAGATGTTGAGGACATTGATGTTGTGGACGAAGAACCAACACAAGAATAAATTTTTAAATAATAAATACATTTACTTTATGAAACGAATCGTCATATCCCTTGTCTTCGCAAGCTTTTTTATGTTTGGTTTTTCTCAAAAAAAAGAGCTTAGATCGATATCAAAAATGGTATCTGAAAACGCCTTTTCTGAGGCTAAATCTAGCTTAGAATCCATTGAAGGTTTGATAGCTAACTCAGAAGTTAAGTACCAAACACAGTATCAGTTTTTGTTAGGAAATACCCTCAGCGGCTTGAAAGATTATCAGGGAGCATTAGCAGCCTTCAAAGCGTTGGAATCTTTGGAATCATCTAGTGGGCTTTCAAAATACGCTAAAGAGTTGCCAGCTATATATGAGCAACTAACTGCTGATTTGGTGAATTCTGCAATTGAAGATAATAAAACCAAGAATTACGAATCTTCTTTTAAGAAACTATTTTTATCCTATGAAATTAATAAAGAAAACAACCAAGACTATCTTTATTATGCCGCCTCAAGTGCTATTAATGGAGAGTTCTACCAAGAAGCATTGGGTTTTTATTTGACGCTTAAAGAGCAAAATTATACAGGAATTACCAAAGAATATTATGTGACCGATAAAGAATCTGGTGAGGAGTCTTTGGTTTCAAAACAAGAATTTGATTTGTACAAAAAATCAAAATCGTATACCAATTTTAGAGAAGCTGATACTGAATCAAGACTCCCTGAGATCGTAAAAAACATTGCGCTAATTTATGTTCAACAAGGGAAAGTTGAAGAGGCTATCGAAGCAATTTCAGATGCAAGGGCAGCAAACCCAAAAGATTTGGGACTTATACTAACTGAGGCTGATTTGTACATCAAGCTTGATGATAAAGAGAAATTTGCAGAGTTGATGGTGGAAGCAATTGATCAAGACCCAACCAACCCTGTGTTGTATTTCAATTTGGGTGTTATTAATTCAGGACAAGGAAATGCTCAGGCTGCTCGTGAATATTATGAAAAATCGATAGAGTTGGACCCTTCTTACAGGGCATCTTACTTAAATTTAGTTTCGTTGATTCTTGATGGTGAAAAAGAATTGGTTGATGAAATGAACAGTTTGGGTAACTCTCGTGCAGATAATCTTAAATACGACCAATTATTACTGAAGCGTGAAGGACTTTACCGCGAAGTAGTGCCTTATTTGGAAAAATTTTTAGGTATTGATGGAGACGATGTTGAGGTTTTAAATACGTTAAAAAACATATACGGTACGCTTGGTGAAACTGAAAGATTCAGAGAAATTAAAGCAAAAATTGAAGCTTTAGAACAATAATAAAAAAACATTGCCCACTTTTAAAAGCCCGCTTTTTGTGGGCTTTTTTTTATTAAATCATTTTTTTAATAACTCGAAGTGGATGCGTATGCTTACCTGTTTCTTGATTGAAAATTCCCAAATGATCAATACGATCGATTCGAACTTTACCATGCGCATGGATTATATAGTTGTCATTCAAAAGAATCCCCACATGAACAATGTTTCCTTCATCGTTATCAAAAAAAGCCAGATCACCCGCTTCACTTTCTTCAATAAAGCTAAGAACTTCGCCTTGAGTAGCCTGTTGTGAAGCATCTCTGAACAATGAATATCCATTGATTTTGTAAACCATCTGAACCAACCCCGAGCAGTCAACTCCAAAAGGTGTTTTACCTCCCCATAAATATGGAGCATTTAGGTACATAAGAGCTGTATCAATCAGTGATTTTTTGGGCTGCTTTCCCGAAATAGAAACACCTTCAAACCCATGTTTCATGACCTTGCAACATCCTATGTTACTCCCCATAACTATAGGAAACAAAATAAGTTGATCTTGCTCAATGTATTCTACTAAGTTTTTGGAATATTGCGATTGACTTGCGTTGAGTTTTTCAAATACCTTGAGATCAATTGTTTGAAATTGTTTGTTGTCAATCCAACCACGGTATTGATCAAAAGCCAATTCAATAAAACTCCATTTGGAGTTGCTTTCTAAAATTTTAAAAGACTCGCCGTAAAGGACTTGAGAAATTAATTCGCTGGCATCGCGAGGTTCCTTGCGTAGGGGAATAATACTCAAATTACATATGCCATATAGCATGCTCCATCTCAATTAAAAGTCACAAAAACCTAATAAATCATCGCTAAAATAATCAATTAAAAAGATTTGCTGCTAGCTCGGAACTTAAATTTTTAAAATTTAAACGGTTTGAATATATTCATTACTTTTGAAGTGGAGTACATGCAACCACATGGTTGTGTTTATGCCAATTGTATATTTCAATTTTCGTATTCAGTGAAAAACTTTATCAATACTTTTTACAAACGCCAATCATTGCTTTATAAAGTATTGTTATATCTTGCTTCAGTGGCAGTAATTGTTTATTTGTTTCCAAAAGGAGGAAAATTCAAATACGACATTCAAAAAGGCAAACCTTGGCAGTACGAAACACTCATTGCACCCTTTGATTTTCCTATATACAAATCACAAGAAGAAATTACAGCTGAGAAGAAAACAATGAGTTCCAATACGCGTGCTTATTTTTTTGTTAACGAAGAGGTGTTTCCTCAGGTTAAAGAAAATTTTACCAGCCGTTTCAGTGTTTTTTTATCAGATAGTTTAGTGGCTTCGCACTCGAATATTTTTGAATTTTCTTCTCTTTTACTTTCATATTTTTATAAAAATGGGGTTTTATCATCCAATAATAAATTCCAAGACACTCAAATCGTTTCACTAATTAGAAACAATGTAGAGGAAGAAATGTTATTTAGTGACATCAAGCAGTTAAATTCATTACAATCTTATTTGAACCAGGCATTGAAAGACTCTCTTTACCGAGATTTTGGTCTTCCTTTGTATGATTTGTTTTTTGACGTGATAGTACCCAATGTAAAATTTGATGAAGCATTTACTCAGCAAGCTTTGGAAGAATCATTAGAATCAATTTCACCCACTCGAGATGTGGTTTCCAAAGGAATTCGAATTATAGCAAAAGGGGAAGTTATTGAAGGTGAAAAGTTTCAAAAGCTTAATTCTCTTAAAAAAGAGTATCAATCACTGGTGTGGAGCAAATCAAATTATACTTGGATTGTTTCGGGTTATGTTGTCTTGGCTGGGTTGGTACTGCTTATGTTGTTGCTGTTTTTGAAAAATTATAGAAGTTCAATTTTTGAAAATAATCGAAAAGTCACTTTTATTTTTGTCAATATTATATTGATGATTTCATTGACCACTTTGGTTGTAAAGTATCAAGTTGATTACATTTATGTGGTTCCTTTATGTATTTTACCATTAATTCTTAAAGCCTTTTTTGATGCACGTCTGGGACTTTTTGCGCACATGCTTACTTTGCTATTGCTAGGATTTATTGTGCCCAATAGCTTTGAGTATATTTTTCTTCAAATTATTGCTGGAATTGTAACGATTTTGACCGTTTCTGAGCTCTACAAACGAGCAAACTTGTTTATTTCGGTATCTCAAATTACTTTTATTTATATTATTGGATATTTAGCCTTTGTGATTATTCATGAAGGAAGCCCCGAAGGAATTACTTGGGAAACACCCGGTTTTTTTGTGCTAAACGGCTTAGCAACCTTGTTTGTGCAACCTCTTATTTATTTATATGAAAAAATATTTGGCTTGGTTTCTGACGTATCTCTTCTCGAACTGTCGGATACCAACACAAATTTATTAAGAGAACTTTCTAACAAAGCACCCGGTACTTTTCATCATTCTTTACAAGTAGCCAATTTGGCCGAAGCCGCAGCAGTAGAAATCGGAGCAAATGCCATGTTGGTTCGTGTTGGAGCCTTGTATCATGATATTGGAAAGATGCTTCATCCTACGTATTTTATTGAAAATCAAGCGACTTCTTTCAATCCCCATAATGAAT
>JAURCF010000100.1 GCA_030828565.1 Flavobacteriaceae bacterium | reverse complement strand
ACTTCCCGACAAAGAAGGGCAAATGTATCATGTTACAGATGACAATTTGTATTTGATCCCTACGGCTGAAGTTCCCGTTACCAATATGTTTAGAGACGAACTATTAGACACGCGCGATTTGCCCATTTGCACAACCAGTTACACACCTTGTTTTCGAAGAGAAGCAGGAAGCTATGGGGCACATGTAAGAGGTCTGAATCGACTGCACCAATTTGATAAAGTTGAAATTGTTCGCATTGAACACCCCGATCATTCCTACGCTGCTTTGGAAGGTATGGTAGAACATGTTAAAAATTTACTGAGAGAACTTCAACTGCCTTTTCGTATCCTCAAACTTTGCGGAGGCGATTTAGGGTTTACATCGGCACTTACTTTTGACTTCGAGGTCTTTTCTACCGCACAAGACCGTTGGTTAGAAATTAGTTCTGTATCTAATTTTGAAACTTTTCAAGCCAATCGACTCAAACTTCGACTGAAAGACGAATCGGGAGCAAAATTTTTGGCGCACACCCTCAATGGAAGTTCGCTCGCACTTCCTAGAGTAATGGCTGGTATTTTGGAAAATTATCAAACTCCTGATGGTATCCGAATCCCCGAAGTTCTTGTTCCCTACACTGGATTTGAATTTATCTCCTAACGATGTTTTATTTCAACATCACTTTCAATATCGATGAGGCTATCCAGGAAAAATGGGTTTCTTTGATGACTTCTCAAATTATGCCATCAATGCCATGTGATGAAAAAAAATTACTACAAATTATGGTCGACGAAGAAATGGGCGGCGTTTCCTATTCTTGCTTTTTAGGATTTTCAGATGCCACTTTATTAGAAAGATTTAAAACCAAGAATCTGGGTCTTATTTATGAGACTATCAACAAGTCCTTTTCCGGACAGTGGGTTAGCTTTACGACTCAACTCAACCTTTTATCCGATTCATGATGGAATCCGTTCGTGCGAAAAAATTTCTGGGACAGCATTTTTTAAAAGATCTTGCCGTTGCAGAGCGTATCGCCGATTCTTTGCAGATTAAAAACTATAAAAAAGTTTTAGAAATTGGTCCAGGAATGGGCGTTTTGACGCAGTTTTTACTCCAAAAACCCATAGAAACTTTTGTGATTGAAATCGATCGAGATTCAGTTCGTTATCTCAATACGCATTTCCCAGCGCTCAAAAATAATATCATTGAAGCCGATTTCTTAAAAGCATCCCTTACCGATTTGTTTTCGGAGCCTTTTGCAATCATCGGTAATTTTCCTTACAATATTTCATCTCAAATTGTTTTTAAAACCCTCGAAAACAGAAACCTTATCCCCGAATTTTCGGGAATGTTTCAAAAAGAAGTTGCCAAACGCATTGCCGCCAAACACGGAAATAAAACCTACGGAATTTTGTCAGTACTCACACAAGCTTTTTACGATGTTGAATACTTATTTGACGTTCCTCCTACCGTTTTTAATCCGCCGCCCAAAGTAAATTCAGGGGTGATTCGTTTGGTAAGAAAGGCAAACGCTTGCCTAGAATGTGATGAAAAATTGTTTTACACGGTTGTAAAAACAGCTTTTCAACAACGACGAAAAACACTTCGTAACAGTTTAAAATCATTTCATTTATCCCAAAATTTAAAAGAAGATGCTATCTTTGGGCAGCGCCCAGAACAACTTACGGTTCAAGAATTTATCCTTTTAACCAAAATGATAACCAATGACACCTTTTCAGCTCAATGACGAACTGCTAGATCAAATCGGGCAACTGATTGACGGCAAAAAAAACAAGAAGCTCAAAAACTTGTTGGCAGAGCTGCATTATGCAGACATGGCAGAGATTATTGATGAGCTGAGTCTTGAAAGAGGAGTTTACCTAATCAAACTTGTTGATAGCGAAAAAACATCCGATGTTCTTACTGAGCTTGATGAAGATGTACGAGAAAAAATTCTAAAAGAACTTTCTGCAAAAGAAATCGCTGGCGAACTGGAAGAGCTTGATACCGATGATGCTGCCGATATTATTGGGGAACTCCCTCAAGAACGTCAAGAGCGAGTTATATCTCAAATTTCCGACGAAAGCCATGCTGAAGATATTCGGGAGTTGTTGCGTTACGATGAAAATTCTGCCGGTGGACTAATGGCAAAGGAACTGGTAAAGGTCAATGAAAATTGGACCGTATTAAAATCGGTTCGTGAAATGCGAATT